>JAJRXH010000425.1 GCA_024276395.1 archaeon | reverse complement strand
TAGGCTTCATGAATGGAGATGAGTTCTATGATGGGGAGAGCAAATAATTTCATCCATTCGGATTGCTTTTCTTCAGGCCAATCATCTTCTGGGGGACTTACATAATAATAACTTTCGGTGGCTTTTGTTTCGAAAGAGCCTGGTGTATCCATGGCAGCAAAGGCGAATGCTTTCATAAAACTAGGGGTTTCAATGACCTTACATCGCTCTTCAGAATGAATGGAGACAATCTTATTATCGATTACCCATTGTCTGATGTATTCTAGCATTTGTTCCGTGGTAGTTAGTAATTCTTCCTTACTTGGATGGTTATTTTTTAGGCTTTCAATGACTTCCTTTACCGTTTTTCCAGGATAATATTGTTCTATCAACTGTTGCAGTCTTTTTTTATTTCGATATAGGTCTTTTTGGGCGATATTCGAGAGTTCTTCCTCGGTCATGTTGAGTCCTTCGGCAATCCGAAGAAGTTGTAGGTACTTGTTCCGGCCCAAGGCATATTCCTCGCTAGCCTTGCGAATGAGCGTTTCTAGATAGGTCTTGTACTCATTCATCGCGTTTACTGCTTGGTCAATTGATTTCTTCAATTCATTCATTGTTTCTTGAGAAATTTTTCCTTCAAAAGCCTTGGGTATATCTTTTTGGAAGAAATTGTTCTGAAAACTGATGCTTTCGATGGCAACCTCTAGGAATACCTTGCTTAGTGGTGGTTCTAGTAGTTTTTTTGCGTTCTCAAGATATTTAGGTATTAGGCTGAGATGGGAAATTACTGCACTTGCTCGCTCTTCCGCGGGGGCATACTCCCTACTGATATAATGAAAACAGTTAAGGTTCCACACGTAGAATTGTGGAAGTTTCTTGTATATTTCTATTTCTTCGTGATAGAAGATTTCTTTTTGGATGAGCATTTGCAAGTATTCGAGGTCAATCCTTTTTCTCGGTGGCAATTCACGTGGATCAATCTCATCCAATTGAGATTGGAGATTTCTCAAGAAATGTAACCATTCTCTAATTTCTTTTTGAGATCTAAGAGGTAATTGACCATCGTATTGGTGCAATCCCTCTCTACTTGCCCTATTAGGATAGTATTCCCAATATTTTTTCATGTATTGATTTAAAATTTTCTCGAATGCTCTTAGTCCGGACATCTTTGTCACCTCGTCAAACTAGACCGGATTATTTACTGATTTTCATCTTGATCATTCATCATGACATTTTCAGTCTTCGTTAATGATGCTAATGGTGTTGGGGGATCCTTGTTGTTAGATTTTTAGGACGGTAAAATTATTAAAAGTTCTCTTGATTCTAACAAGCCAACTTTTGTCATCACGTCGTGGATAATCTTTTCGGTAGTGAGCTCCACGGCTTTCTTTCCTTCTTAAGGCGGACTCGGTGATGAGTCGAGCCATGGTCAAGCGCCAATTTACTTGAATTTCCAAGGGAGTGATTTTGCTTTCTGATCCAATTGCTCGCTTAATCCTCTTTAGGTCTTGGGACAAGTTGTTGATTATTTCTAATGCGTTATTTAGGGTTTTTTCACTTCTTAGTATCCCTACCATTTTCCACATGGTTTCTTGAATTTCAAGTTTTACTTTTGCATTGAATTTTTCCATTGTTTCTGGGAATACATTCTCAAAATGTTGTGTCATTGGAACTTCGCTACTAGTAATTGGTTTTCTTGATATTTTCTTGGCAGTTATTTGTATTCCTACCCTTTTTCCAAAAACTAGGCATTCAGCAAGAGAATTGCTTGCAAGTCGATTAGCACCATGGACACCGGTACAGGCGCATTCGCCCACGGCATAAAGCCCCTCGATCCCTGGAACTTGTCCCCATTCATTTACAAAGATGCCTCCCATGAAATAGTGGGCAGCTGGAGCAACTGGTATGAGGTCTTTCCCAGGGTCAATTCCGATTTCCTTACATAACTGATAAATCATTGGAAATCGATGCTGGAAGTATTCTGTTCCGAGGAATCTTGCATCAAGATACACCTGTCCTTTTTTTCCACGTCCTTCCATAATCTCATTAAGGATGGCCCGAGCAACGATATCTCTCGGTGCTAGATCCTTTAGAGGAGAATAGCGTTCCATGAAGTATTCTCCCTCTGAATTCATTAGGCGTGCTCCTTCACCTCTCACGGCTTCTGATACCAAGAATGTCCTTATTTGTCCATCTTTCGTTTCATAACGACATGTTGTTGGATGAAATTGCAAGAATTCTAGATCAGCTAATGGTGCGCCAATTTCCCAGGCTAAAATGATTCCAGAGCCAATGTTAGTAAATGGATTGGTACTATGCGCATACAAGCTGGAGACTCCTCCAGTTGCTAACACGATGTGTGAGGTGACGATGCGATATCCTTCACTCCGTTCGCGGTTCCAAGCCAAGCATCCGTC
>JAJRXH010000424.1 GCA_024276395.1 archaeon | reverse complement strand
TGATTTGTATCATTCATTTCACTTTTTACTGATAAAGGATCATCGTTTCTTCCAGTCTTCGTTCGTGTCGAAGAATTTTTATTTGGTTAACAGAATATTGAATTCGTGGGGTTGAAGATCTACATCATCAAGAAAGGTTGGAACAATCCATGGTAGAGGCTACTGGTGGTAAGAAATCTTCTGTGATTCAAGGATTGATGGATAGGTTACGTCCCATGGATTATTTGGTCATTTTTGCAATGCTCATCACGAGCCTTGCTACAACCTTGGCTGGAACAATCAAAAAACCCTGGCCTTTTGCCGTGGTGACTTATATCGTGGCAGTTATTTTCGTTACGAGCAGCATTCTCTTGAAAGATGTGAGGTTTCAGCGTTTGTTAGTATTTGGCTTGGTAACTGGAGTCGTGGAATTGCTTACGGATTGGTATCACGTGATCGTATTCAAGTCGTTGGTTTATCTTGATCATTCATTCTTTTCAATACTTGCTTCGCCAGAATACATGCCCCTAGGCTGGATGAATGTCATTGTTCAGATGAGTTATATTGGTCTTCGATTGAGAGAGGAGTTTGATTGGTCAATCCCTGGAACAATGGTTGTTATTGGGATTCTTGGTGCCTTAAACATTCCTTATTATGAGGAGATGGCCTTTAGTGCTGGTGCCTGGTACTATACAGCATCATGGATGATAGGCCATACACCGATATGGGTGGTTGCTGCCTATTTTGTTGAAATTCCGTGGGTCGTACCCATCATCGCAAAAATAGAGAAGGTTCTTGAGGACCGTGATGCGAATCATCCATTATTTGTTCTGTTGCTTTTGGTTATGGGAGGGATTTTGATGGGAATCGTGATCTTCATTGGCGGTTTTGTTACTTATTCTTCGTTCAGTGACTATCCATTTTAATTTCTCTCTCTTTTCACCTTTAGCTTTTAGAGACGAGGGAGATAGGTCGCATCTTCGTGATTTCTGTTTTTTTACATCTGTCAATGTCTTCGAAAGTCTGAAGAAGCTTGCCGAGGGTACTTATGTAAATTTGTCGTAATTCTAAATAAATGGTGTAATGTTGATGTAAATTGCTTTGATTTCCAACAATGGTCGTCATGCTTGTTTCTAGTAAGTTATTTAAAGGTGTAAGGTGATGTGTCATGTGATCATGCTTTGGAGGTTCGTGTCACATGGCACTAAAATATGTTGAAGAAGAGATTGATGTTCCCCTCTACAATGAGTTCGATACTTCAACTGTAGAGGATAAAAGTCGCGTGACGATTGGATTTGACTTGAATTCAGATCGGGTCATTCGTACTATTGTATTAGAGGATGTTGATGAAGCCATTTATCTTGACGTTCCCACTTATGTACGCGGTTAGTGTTTTCTTCCTTCAGCGGGGTTAGATGTGGTTCATGACGCGTTCTTAATTCAATTTTGCGTTAGAGATTTCCATGAGTCTATTTGGTGACATGCAAAAAGATGGGGAGTCTTCCCTTTCTTTTTTCTCTCTTTTTTATCTTCAGTTTTTCTGATCATCCCGATGTTTCTGTCACGCGTGGGTTCAAGGTCGTGTCATCACGTTAATCGCTTCGTGAGGACCT
>JAJRXH010000423.1 GCA_024276395.1 archaeon | reverse complement strand
CACTAAGATGGGTAGAAACCCATTATGGTGTTTGATGAATCCCTTCGTGCTCTAGGAAGATTTGAGAAACCCTAAGATGGGTGAAAGCCTACTAATTATTACAGAATGCTACCAATGGTACATTTGAATTTAGGGAGCATTGAGGTAACAGCCGTTTTTTCATGATGTTCAGAAGTTAATGACGGGTTTGGGTAGATAGGGTGAGTGGAAGCCTCAGCCTGAAAAGAAAGTTGCACGTGATTTTTTATGTTTGAAAAGGGTAGAGGGGACTGAAGGGTCATTGCAATGAGGTAAGAGTTGCTCCTCGAATTCTTTCGGTCTTTTCGCAGCCCAACTTTGAGAAGACTCATTTAACTTTATTCTCGCGAATTTTTTGGAAAAAAACTTGGAAGGGAATCTGATGACGTGGTGTTACGATGAACGTCCTCCCATTTCCAAGGATCACCTTAGATTTTCATCGGAGTTCCATTCTTCGATGCACGTCAACAATCCCAATTCAAAAGGAATGGATTTCAATTCTTCATTGCCAAGGATCTTTCCTTCTGGCAAGCGTTGCGTGAGACGGATGACGACTGCTTGATCACCTGTCGTCATCGTGATGGCAATTCGATTTGCGGGAATGGGATGATCAAGAAGTTGACTAAGCAATCGTGCGGTGCTTTCGTGCCCGATGGCACTAACAATGGCATCAGCACCTTCTTGATCAATTGTTTTTTGGATGATTTCGCAAGCCTGGGAGACATCGATTTTTTCGAACGTGAACTTTCCATACGTCGTTAATATGGGACTATTCAACAAGTAAAAAGTCATTTTCGTGATCACCTACAATATGATTCTAGTTTTCTTGTCAAATTTACCTGCCTCATCCGAATTTACTAGGAAAGCATCCAGCAGTTAATTGTCCTTGAACGTGGAATCAAACAAACAAGAAAGGAAAAGTGGTTTCTTCAGATGAGCACGAGTTCAATCCAATCATGTTCCTCGGATTGGGCGAGATCTTCAATTTTTTGCTTGCCCTTGGTATTGCGTTCAATTTCATCAGCTAGTCGTGCCAGGAGTTGTAAATGGTCCGTGATGCGAAATTTCTCCGAGGAAACATCAAAGTCGATGAGCATCATTCCTCGTAATTGATTGACGAGTATTCTGTAGTTGTAGGTATCAAGTTTTTCACCAGTTACTTGTTCATGCGCAATCTTGATAAAATCCATTGGACACATGCAAGGCGATTGTTGGGAGTGTTTCTGACAAAATTGATCATGTTGCTCCTTTAATGCTTTAACAAATTCGATGAAGTTGGTGAATCGGGAATGCAAGATGGGAAGGTCGATCCAAATTTTCTTGAATGTGTCAAGGTCATTTTGAGTCATTAAAGACTGCCAATACCGGGCATGTTGTTGCAAGGCTCCTTGCATGACGGAAAAGTAATACTTTCGTCCGATGCCAGTGAAAAGGTTGCTAGCTACCATCATCCCTAGATTGACGGGATTACTGCCTCCAGTGAAATTGATCCATACCTCCTTGCCGATCTTGTTGCGTCTTCTGAGGCAATTCAAGAGGATGTACATCTTGATGAAAACATCGTCAAATCTGTTGATGTCTACTTCGACCCAATATAGGGGAAAATCACCCTTGTACAATCCGGCTTGTCGTAGTTGGTTGAAATCTTGCTGGAGAATCTCCTCGATCTTTGCTCTTATCCGCGATCCTGGGAACGTGGTTGGATGGCTGCTTGTCAAGTTTTGCCCAAATTTATTGAGGAACAAGTTTATTTCTCTATCTTGTATTTTTGATCCAGCATCCTTGTTGCTGACTTGAACGACCTCTGGAGATGATAGAATCACAAGACCTTCAGGCTTTCCGTGAAGATCATCTCCACTGACCTCACCGGAAAAGCCAAAGAAAAATTGCAAGATCCCTTTATCCACTTTTTGTTCATTCAGAAGTACATGTGTCAAGCAGCTGAATGGTGCCGTGACGGCTAATACTGTAAGGCACTTTTTTGGCGATTCCTGAGCCGAAAAATCCGACACTTTCCTTCCTTTCCGCATCGCGGGGATACGACCGATACTTTTACATCATGAAGAAACAGATCGATCAGTGGTGACGAAAATGATCTTGAGGGGAAGGAAAGTCCGAAAATGGTTACGCTTCGAGTCACGTGTTCGTCT
>JAJRXH010000422.1 GCA_024276395.1 archaeon | reverse complement strand
CGCTTGAAGAACATCAGATTTCACGTGTATCTCGCCAAAATAAAAGATTGATGCAGATAAGTGACGTTTCACCACTTCTGACACGGTTTCCTCTTTTTTATCCCTCAAGTCAAGAAAAGTAAGCATCGTTCATCTCACCAATTAGATTCTACAGTAAAGTCATGTCACAACATTATTATGCTTAATTACCTGGCAAATCTCCATTACCACTTTCAGACAGAGGACGAAAGAGATGAACGAGCATGGCAACCGCAGGTGCACTAAATAATTCCGTCCCAAAGAAAGGAAAAATCATCATCAAGATGAGTGACATCACGATGGACTGTTGTAACGGACGATTCTGGTAAAAAATCATCATCATGACGATGAAAATGACTACCAAGAATAGAAAGAACGGCATGTACAAGGGAAGAATCCCAAGAGCCTTGAGTAATTCAACCAATAAAGGACCTTTTATTTCTGCCACTTCAGTCCTTTCTGAAATGCTACCTTGATATAGAAAAACACCTCTGAAAACCTCCCAGATACCAAAAGGAATCCACAATAATAGGAAGAGGAGGCCACCTATAACGTAAGGAGCTAACATTTTTCCGATAAGATGAATCCGTTCTTGGAACTCAAGACGAGATGCACGAATATTTTTCACTAATTCCTTGAACTCCGAGACAAAATAAAAGAACACGAAGACACCAGTAATGTACTTACTCGAGGCCGCAAATATCCACGTGATGATACCTAATGCTCGTTGTTGTCGTTCTTCCATGAAATACAGTCCCCAAATAAAACCCATCATGGTTAAAAGCGCATTTGACCATAGAAAAGGAAGCACCAAAACAGCATAAAGAGAAAGAGATCTTGCAACTGGTAACTTGACTAATCGATGAAAAGCCCACGCAGTTGGTGGTATCATGACTAAGTAACCAACCACGAACCAATAAGTAGGAAAATTCATCACGAAAAATCGTCCAATAGTCATGTAAATGAAGGCATGAACAAGTAAATCTAAAGGAAAGTAATGGTAATAACTATATATCTCCGCACCCGAAGGGAGATAATGCCGAGTAACGGCATCTGCATAGGGATTGTGCCCAGAGAGATAAGCAATTGCAGCGGAGCTAATTGCATCATCCACATCCGTATTGTGAACTCCATAAATTAACTGATAAATCAAGATTCCCAGGATGATGAAAAAGGTGACTAAGAAAAACCAACGAGAATCAATCCGACTCAGTCGTTCTCTCAAATCGGTCAAGTAATTTGGGTTTATCTTCGTGAGATACACCCACATGATCAAGAGAATCATGAAAAATAGGTTGTACGTGACGATAAGAAAAAAGTCCACCATCTGCATTTCCCACCTATAATTGAACTGAGTGATTTAGTGGAACCTTTAGGTTGCTAGGCTTGGACCGTATCTAAAGACAGATAAAAAACAGCCATTCAAATGGTCATCGGTGATGAGCATGGAAATGACCATACCAAGAGAGTTCGAAGCTGAAGATTCCTATTTAGTGGAAGAGCAGTATACGGCACCACACGTGGGAAGTGGTGACATCGCCGTGCTGGCGACTCCATCGATGATCATGATGATGGAACGCACAGTACGGTTAGCCGTCGAAAAACTCTTGCCAGAAGAATATACGACAGTCGGAACAGAAGTTTGCGTAAAGCACCTCGCTGCGGCACCCTTGGGAGAAAAAATCCGAGTAAAAGGAAAGTTATTAGAACAAGACGGAAGAAAACTAAAATTTCACGTTGAAGCTTGGTGGAAGGATGTAAAAATCGGAGAAGGGACTCATGAACGATTCATCGTTCATAGACAGCGGTTCATTGACAGATTAAAGAAAAAATTACAGGATGGCTAATTTCTGATGACAAAGTTCTAATTTCTGTTTTTTTGATACTTTTTTCATCAATGAACAAGAAAGAAAAAAGAACATGAAAAATAAAAACTAAACAAGATTTGTTAGTGGGACACTCAATGTCCTAGGGCCATGAGCGCTTCTTTGATGGCTACATCAACTTTTTCAATGATCATATCAACGTCTTCTTTTGTCGTGAGATAGGATGGCAAGAATCGAATGGCCGTTGATCCTGCACCAATGATCCACAATTTCTGATGATGTACTGCTTGCTTGATGATTTCATCACGTAACCGTGGATATGGTTCCTTGGATTTCTTATCCTTGACGATTTCCATACCTAACATGAAACCAAGGCCACGAACATCGCCAACTTGCTCGTACTTGTCTTTTAATTCATTTAATTTATTCAAAAGATAACTACCAGTCTCACGAATGTGCTGCAACAAGTTAAGACGTTCGATTTCCTTGAAAATGAACAATGAGACCAAGGCTGGATGAGGCTCACCACCCCAGGTCTGAGAGTCTCTACCGGCAGTGATGTGCATACCACGAGGCCCTATTACAGCTCCTAGGGGATAACCGCCACCCAGGGCCTTTGCAGTAGTGATCATATCTGGCACGACCCCATAGTTTTCAATGGCCCACCAGTATCCAGTCCTTCCCATTCCTGCCTGTACCTCATCCGAAATGAAAAACGCATTGTAATTATCTGCAACCTCACGGACACCTTTCACGAAGCGAGGATCAGGAATGATGATGCCACCTTCACCACAAATAGGTTCCAAGAAGATGCCCGCGATGTCAGTACCTTCGTGCTTGATCGCATCTTCTACTGCATCAACACATTCAACGCCACAGCTCTCTGGAGTTTGTCCAAATGGACAACGGTAACAATAAGAATAGTAGCTTCTGATCACGGGTAAGGCTAAAGGATACTTCTCACGGTGGACCGCCTTGCTAGCTGTCAGACTCAATGAAAATCCAGTTCTCCCGTGAAAAGCAGGTCTAAAGGCAACAAAACGAGTTCGATTTGTCATATCAATGGCTGCCTTGATGGCCATCTCGTTGGCACGTGAACCGGATGTTGTAAACATAACTTCTTTGTCTGGCATATCCTCCCCACTTTTCCGTGGGAAAGTCTCAACTAGTTTTTCTGCGAGTAACACTTGGGGAATGTGATCAAAAT
>JAJRXH010000421.1 GCA_024276395.1 archaeon | reverse complement strand
TTTCATCTTTGCAATCCCGTTTCTTGCATTTTATCATGCCTTTTATCAAGTCAAGGTAAATGGCAGAGAAAACATTCCACGAAGTGGCGGTTTTGTAATTATGGCTAACCACCTTAGTCATCTTGATTCTTTCATCATCGGAGAAGCAATCTTTTGGAAAAATCCATGGCCTTTGTTCTTTCCAGCCGATACCAAACTTTGGAAAAATCTAATTTTCAAGCCTATCGTGCAAAATATGAATACCATACCCGTGTTTAAGGGATCAAAGCAGCTATCAGTGGTAAAATACGCAGCATCTGTGGTAAAAAGGGGATACGGAGTCGTTTATTATCCAGAGGGTGCAAGAACAAAGGACGGAAGGCTTCAACCTGGAAAACTCGGTGCAGGACTCCTTGCACATATCAGTAGAGTGCCAATAATCCCTTGTTTTATCAGAAATGCTGAGAAAGCAATGCCTGTAGGGAAAGGTTTCAGAATAGGTCGTGGCCCCCGTGATATTCAGCTAAAAGTCACCTTTGGGAAGTCATTAAATCTAAAAAGATATTATGACTTACCAATCTGCAAAGAAACATCATTCTTAGTCAGTCTAGAGATAATGAACGCCATTCGCAAGCTAGGAAAGGTCCCTGACGAGCAAATTCACCCAACACTTTTGAAGCAACTTCAAGAGCATGGAATGTTGAATTAAAAAATGGATGTGCATCAGTGGCGAATATGTGGCAGCTTGATTTACTACACCCGAAATTTTCTCATCTCAGAGCAGAGCTTGCCGAAAAAATTGCCAAGGAAGTTGCCATTAAAAAATTAAATATGATCGTGGAAAGACCCCAACAGATCATTAACAAGTTAGTCGAAGAAGTTCGCAGTCCTGAAATCTTAACAACCCCTGAATTCCGTTTCTTAAAAAAATACCAGAAAACAATGGATTTTTTCGCAATATGGCCAAGAAAACATCCCAATCTACCCTTTTTCGATTCTGACGAGATCATTCGTTATTTTTTTACACGTTCTGGACTATTAAAATATACGAAAGAATTCCAATTTCTTGGTTATGCACTAGAAGTAAAGTCTTTCATCCTAAAAAACGACGAACAACTCTTTAACGACCATCTAACATTAAGTGACAAGCAACAAAAATTAATTGAGGACATTAAAAATAACCCTTTCCTAGATATTATATTTGCTAAAATAGGTTTTTGGGGGAATTACAAGGTTAACATCAAGTTCCTCTCTGCCAAGAGAAAAATCCTCTCTCCAAGAGAGTTCACCCTTACATCTCCAGAAAAAAAATAAGTTTTGATCATAAAGTTGACAATCTCCCCATCTTCAAGGATTGAGATTCTAGTGGAAATTTTCGTAAGTCATTGCTCGATTTTAATCATACCCTTCCACTATAATCCAAAAAGAACTCGTTCAGCTAACCATTCTGGCAGTCCAGCTTCCCTAATATCTCGAGCCACCTCAATGGTCGGATAGGCTGCTCTAATCCAATCAATTTGTATGTCACCCTCTGGCTCGATGATGATGGTCATCGCCGAAGCTTTCGGGATCCCATCCCTTGGTTGTCCAACACTTCCTGGATTGAGAATTATCCCTCCTACATCATCATTTCTCTGATAAATCATAGGAACGTGAGTATGACCCACCATTAGCACGTTGGCACCATGTCCATAAATCATATCCAATAATTCATTTTTTCGAGCCTCGGAATCTTTAGGAAAAACATAATCCATTAACAAATTCTTCGGACTACCATGACAAGCAAATATTTCAAGGTTTTCGACGTGGAACCTTGCAAACTGGAATTTATTAATCATTTCTAGGATTTGCCTTGATTTTTCATCTAGAACTTGCTCTGTCCATTTAATCGCTTCAATTGCATACTTGTTTAGCCCATCGTATTTTCCAAATATGGCAGCATGTTCATGATTTCCAGCAACAATGATATCACATTCCCGGACGACCGTATGTAGAACTTCATTAGGATGTGGACCATATCCGATAATATCACCCAAGCATATCGAATAGTCAATCTGTCCTAAGATTTCCCTAGCCTTTGTCCAAATCGCCCGATAGGCTGGCAAATTAGAATGAATGTCGGAAATTACCAAAATTTTTGTACTCCCAGCCACTTCTGAACCTCCAAGAGCACTCTTGATAGCAAGGTATTAATAAGATAATCCGTCGCGATGATAAGGCTTTTAAATGATTCCATGTAAAACTTATTTGATCCATCAAACTTAATATAAAAGTAATTGATACTTTTTAACTTTGCGTTAAAACATAAAACCATTCAATCACGGAAGGTAAAACAAGCTGAAATCTCTCAAAAAATCATCATCGAAGTAGAATGGACAGGGATTCCAATGAAAGCTGAGTCACTCCTAGCGATAAATACAGTGATAAACCCAGACTATCGGCATTATGTGTTCAATAGGAAAAAGAAAACACATCCATCGTTCTATTCTAAGACCATAATTCACTGTCAGATCCTAGCGAATATATAGAATACGATGTAACCAAAAAGATTAACATGTTAATTAATACTTCATCGGAGGTGTCCTACGAAGTTCCTAAGTTGATTCATCTGAGCGATTTCAAGATTAAATTCTCCTACAATACTTGACTAAATGATCAGGAGCGCGATGCCTCAAAATTTTTACATTCAACGACCAATTTATAAGGACTAGGGATTCACACCGGCTTTGGCAATGATTACTAGATGCAACCCATTCTTCCGAGAAAAGAAAAGAATGTTTAGAAGATAAGTGGTGCAATGAGTAATTAGTGTACTATCTATCGTATTTAATAAATTAAGAAAAATATAATCCTAAAACACCTACTGTTGCTAAACATTTACTCTCTATTCATTAACACTTTATGACAAAATTTTAATTACAGAAGATTCCAAAAAATATGCTTGTTACATTACCAGATCAAATGTAAATTTGATGACTGAAATTACAAGAAAAAATTAAGAAAGAAAGGAGTGAAAAAATTATGTTAAAAGCCGAAGAACACCAAAAAGAAAAAATCGTTGATAAAAAGCAAATGGAGGATGAAGAAAAACTTATTTGTCAAGAATGTAATTCTGATGATGTCGTACTTGATGCAATCAGAGGTGAACTAATCTGTAATTCATGCGGTATCATTGTCGGATCAAAATTGATCGACATAGGACCAGAATGGCGCGCATTCAACTCTGAAGAGAGGGACCGGAGATCAAGAGTTGGTAGTCCAACCACTTTTTCAGTTCATGATAAAGGATTATCAACAATAATAGGATATGAAAATCGGGATAGTTTTGGATCAAAACTCTCAGCCACAAAGAGAGCACAGGTGTACCGCCTCCGAAAATGGCAAATAAGAACCAGGGTACACACATCAACCGACAGAAATTTGGCCTATGCTATGTCTGAGCTTGACCGGCTGGCTTCACAACTTGGAATCCCCCGAAACGTAAAAGAAACCGCAGCTATTATTTACCGAAAAGCTGTCGAGAAAAAACTCGTCCGTGGAAGATCCATAGAGGCAATGATAGCAGCAACCGTCTACGCATCCGCACGAGTACGTCGCGTGCCTCGAACTCTCGATGAAATCGCAAAAGAATCTAGAATATCAAAAAAGGAACTCGGAAGATGCTATCGTTTACTATTAAGAGAGTTATATCTTAACATTCCACCAGCATCACCAGTAGAATACCTCGTGAGATTCGGAACAGAGCTGAAATTGAGTGGGGCTTGTCAAAGGAAAGCTGCTGAAATTTTAAAACAAGCAAAAGAAACAGGATTGACCGCTGGAAAGGATCCAACAGGATTAGCAGCAGCAGCTATTTATGTAGCTGCAATTTTAACGGGAGAGAGAAGAACACAGAGAGAAATCGCTGAAGTTGCCCACGTAACCGAGGTAACCGTGAGAAACCGCTATAAAGAACTCGTCAGAGAACTAAATGTAAAAATAGCCATCTAAATCGCTCATTGGAATGCAATAAGATGTTCAACACCTTCTCACTTGCCATCCAACATTCAATCTTTTTTATCTCAAATATTCAGAATTATTCAGAATTCCCAGAAAATCTCATTTTTTTTTAACAAAAACTTGAAGAAAAAACGAATCAAACACGTTTCAAACACGTAAATCGATTACTACTAAGAAATCGGATTTACCATTAGTTGTCGCTAAGAAAGCACCGTCCTCAAGGCGGTGATGAATGAGGGGAGGCAAGAGGGGCTATTTTATTAGTTAGATAGAGTAAATATGTATAGTAAAAATTATGTATAATCTCTGTCTATCTAATACATATTGGTTGTCATAGAATTGAAATTGCCACCAAAGAAAGACCACCACAACAACAAGAACAAGCAAGTTGCTTGTAGTTGTCAAGATCATCTAGCATTCTGTCCAAAATATCGATGTCCAAAATATCGAAGATCTGTCTTGTCTTAACTGAAAGATAAAAGACCGATTAGAAGAACTAATTATTAAAGAAAGTGTAAAGAACTCAACACCGAAGTTTTATATAAAACGATATTGCCCGAAAGACCCAAGAACGAGAAGGTGATGGCCATCAATATGGGTATGAGGAACTTGGCAACGGTCGTTATCGAAGACGACAAGCATCCCCCCATCTTTGATGGACAGCTACTGCTATCCCAGCTGCGGTGGTCCACCAAGGAAACCGTGAGAATTAAAGCCAGCATTGTCAAGCAAGGCTTGAAGACCTGCCGACGCTTGGCACGGTTGACGGTGAAGGAACGGAATTACGTGAGGGATTACCTTCACAAGGTGAGTCGGTGGATCGTCGAGGTCGCACGACAACAAGGCGTGACACGGATCATCATTGGCGATTTAACGAGTTCTTTCTCGACGATGGACATTGGCCGGAAGAACAACGAAAAGTTTCACCGCATTCCGTTTGGCCGGTTCATCCACTTGATCACGTGCAAGGCCGAAGAGCTGGGCATCGCGATCACGAAGATCAATGAACGGTACACATCTCAGCGATGCAGCGCCTGCAGCATAAGAATTATTCACTTGTCCTTGGAGTATTTAAAGGAACGAGTGGGTTTTTAAAAACATCTTTTAAAAGAAAGGGATGACTGAATAACTCTCTGCGGCATAGTGAAGAAATCGCATCGCATTCATCGAGGACAGCATACCTATTCGAGGTGTGGCACGGTCTCGAATGCGGACGTTAACGGGGCCAGAAACATATTGTTGGCGTTCTCCTCGAGTATGGTCCCGAATCCCGCACGGAATTGGGATAGGGGGCTTGGCAACCCGTGGCAAGTGCGGGTGGATCAACAACATTCGTCACGCATCGACATTACCCGCACTCACCTAAAGAATCTCCGCTCTTTAGAACGGAGAGTGCCAATAAAATATCTATCATCTTATTTTCCAAAGCACCCATCAATTTATAACAATAACATAAAAGCAAACACTATAAAATCTTCTTTAGTATTAACAAACGCTGGTTCTTGAATCATACTTCATTTCTAACAAAGATTGAGTCCCATCATCATTGACTTAGTCCAGACAGATAACGCCTTCAGAGAAAATGTTAACGGCAAAAATCTCTCAGTTAAAATGATCTTGATGTTTTGGGAGGTTTTCAAGATCATTGGACTACCTAAATGCAGATTCTCCCCATATCATCGAAAAAAGTCAAGCATTCTTGTAGAAAATATTTTTTCTTCAATAGAGTTGGTAGTTAAGATAATAAAAAATTTATAAACCCTTCAAAGACGTGCAACTGAAGTAATTTGCTTCAGAGAAAGTCTTTCATATCGGTCTGACAAAAGATGAACCCAAAATTACCTCTTCAAAATAAACTCTCCAACAAATACCGCCCTTTCCGAATTCATTTCATCCTCATTGCAAGAAGTAGTGGAGTTCCTATCTATTATCAAGCACTTGATACCTCCTCTGCAGCGATCGATGTGACTCTACTCTCTGGTTTCATTTCAGCCATTTTGTCTCTTTCAACGTTGTTAAAACCACAAGCTTCCACGAGTAATGAATCCTCAACAACCATCATTGGTGATTTTGGCCTTAATTACCAAAGATATTACATTTATCAGCGGGAAGATTACCTCGTGAGCATCCTAATTAGTAATGAATCGGAATCTAGCATGAAAACCCCAAAAATAAATGAGATTGGATATCACCTTGTCGAAGACATCTGGAAAACTTTCAATGAACTAATCTCAAGTAAGAAGAGAAAACGTTCGGGGAAAGAACCATCAGGGAGTATTGTTTTAGGACAGAAGGATGTCTCAACAATCCGATCAAAAATTAACAATATATTATACAAGTTTTCACTTAACACGGGTTATGACAATTTCTTTCCATTGATAGAAGAAGTCATTGAACAATTTTATCTTGATGAACGTGATGCGACAGAAACCATAAACTCCTTGGTTCAAATTTTTCAGCACATGTTACAAGATGGATGATGAGTTGGAATGAATCAACAAATAAATTCGGATATTGTCCTTGTAGGCCTAGAAGGAGCTGGTAAAACCAGCATCGTCTCTAGAATCTTCAAATTTTTTTCAACAGATGAAATCACAAAAATTACACCAACAGTTTTGATGGACGCCTCTGTATTCTCACTAAAAATCGTCCAAAGACCAATATCAGTTCTTGACCTCGGTGGTCAAGAACAGTTCTTGCAACAACATCTCAATAACCCAACTATTTTCACTAATACTAACATCATCATCTATGTCATCGACATCCAGAGACCAGATAAACTTAAATTAACCCTAAATTATTTTGCACGAATAAAAAACATCATCAGAAGAAAAAAAAACGCACCCCAGGAATTTTTGCTTCTCCATAAGTTCGATAAATCAAAAAAAGATGAACTCAACTTTCTTCTCCCTGCCATATTAACCAGTCTATTAGACGTACTAGGAAATGAAACAACATTCTTTTTGACTTCCATTTATGATGATACTCTTGTTAAGGTGTTTACTTATATTTTGTCATTTCTATTTCCAGTCGAGGTAATCTCACAAGGGCTTACTCATCCTCTTACCACCAGAATACTCCCAGCTACCATCGAAATGGTGGCAAAATATGGAAAAAACTCCATAAACAAGTTAACAGTCGCTCATGATTTCTCTAAAATGTTTGGAAAGACCATCACGAAGAACATCATTCAAAGAAACTGGCATAAATACTTCCTTACCCAACTAAACATCGAGAATGACTCTCTCATGAATCCTAATTTGAAGAAAAAGAATGCTACCATGAGGATTACAAAGACAAAACAGAGTAAGCCTGAAGAAGATCTCCATCTTAAGAGTCTTACAATATTTAATTATCCAGATGACAACACGCTCTTTTTTGAACTAAACATCCCAATAAATGTTGACGAAGATACACGTGCGATTCTTCCAGTCTTAATAAATCAAGAATTTTTATTCTCATTCATCATTAATGCTACTCTACAAGGACTTATTGAAGGATTTTGCGAATCAGTCAATTGTTCATTACAATATTTCTCTCTTAACTCTCAATTCAATTATCAGAACAACACAATACAAGTGGAAGGTAGCCTGAAATGTCTTCCAATATCAAAAACAATGATCAAATGATCATTCTAAAAAACATTCACTCCTTGGCGACTCCCATCAAGATAATTAATGATTGCAGCTTGATCATTGAAAAAGGAATCATCACTCATTTAATACAAGATGAAAACATCAAAGATTTCGTAAACATTTCTGACTATGAAGTAATCAATTGCAATGACCAGCTAGTAGTACCCGGATTCATTGATCCCCATACCCATCCCGTGTTTGCCGGTGATCGTGCTTTTGAGCTAGAATTAAAGATAAAAGGAATGTCCTACTTGGAAATACAAAAACAAGGTGGTGGGATTAACTACACGGTCAATAAAACTCGAGAAGCCGACAAAGACTCTCTGATCTCTAACTTAGAAAAAATAACTCAGACAATATTAATGAATGGTACCACAACAATGGAAGCAAAAACCGGATATCACCTTACTGTAGAAGGAGAATTACTTGCCCTAGAGGTCATTGCAGAGGTCAACAATGAAAGTGAGATGGACCTCATTCCTACCTTCCTGGGCGCACATCTCATTCCCAGCGAATATCAGAAAAACCCCGATGAATACGTGGACCTCATCCTCGATGAAATGCTGCCAAAAGTCGCCAAACAAGGAATAGCTCAATTTACTGATGTCTTCTGTGATTCTGGAGCATTTACCCTCGAGCAAACCATTCAAATCATTGAACGATCATTAGAATTAAACATTCCAATCCGAGTACATGCTGAACAATTTACACGAACAGGCATTAGTACAATCGCTGCTGAAAGTTATAAT
>JAJRXH010000420.1 GCA_024276395.1 archaeon | reverse complement strand
GCCTCCTCGTTTCACGATCCCTCGTCATGTCTCCTCACGTGGACCATCATTGGTGAAAAATCGGACGTGATTCTCAAATAACGGAGTTTGAAAAACAGGGGGCACGACAGCTGCGAAGGATGACACGACGCGTGTCAGAGCCCATCTTTCGTGTGGACTTGGCGGTGATCGTCTATCAGCTGCTCCGCTAGATTACATTCCGTTACACCACGGGATAACTGAATAACTCTCCAAATTGGCATTTTATCTGGTTCTAACAAAAATCACTTTTCCTTCAAAGTAAGAACTACCTAAAAGTTTGAACATCACTCGAAAATCATAAATAGAGATGAAAATTATTTCTGATTGATGGACAATCCAGAGGTGAAAGGAAATGACCTTTTCCATAATTGCAAGAGACCCTAATACTGGTGACCTGGGAGTTGCAGTTCAAAGCAAATTCATTGCAGTGGGAGCGTTTGTTCCCTGGGCAAAAGCTAAAATAGGGGCTATTGCCACACAAGCTTGGGCTAACACATCATTCGGACCAAGAGGACTTGAACTGTTACAAGCGGGATTATCCGCAAAACATGCACTAAAGAAACTATTAGCCAATGACGATATGCCAGAAGTTCGACAAGTTGCAATAATCGATTCAAAGGGAGATGTTGATTGTTTTACAGGTTCAAAATGTTTTGAATGGGCTGGACACATCATTGGCAATGATTACAGTTGTCAGGGAAACATTTTAGTGAACTCCGAAACAGTAGAAAGCATGGCTAGCGCCTTTGAAAAGCAATCAGGTGACTTGATTGAAAAATTGTTAGCTGCAATGCGTGCGGCAGATCAAGAAGGTAGAGGTGACCGACGTGGAAAGCAATCCGCAGCATTGCTAGTAGTAAGGGAGAAAGGAGGATACGGAGGATATACAGATCGTTACGTTGACATCCGCATTGATGAACACCCAGAGCCCATCAAGGAATTGGAACGAGTATTCATTCTTTGGAACATGATCTTTCTTGAAAGGGAAGACCAATCTAATTTATTATCAATTGAAGGAGAAATAGCCAAGAACATCAAACAAGTGCTCATTGAACTTGGATATCTAAGTCAGGAAAGAGCTGCACCAGATGATCAGTGGACTGAAGTGGAGAACAAAGCCCTAGAAGAATGGATTGGAATTAACAATTTTGAAAATAAATGGAGAAAAGACAGAAAAATCTGGAAATCCACCTATGAATACCTCATTAGAGAGAAGGGAACGCCAAGAATCGAGATTCGACAAATGCAGGAATGATAATAAAGCAACATCTTCATAAGGCCAGAATAAACGTCATAAATTACCTATCTCTTTCTTTTTTTCAAAATTCTCAGTAGATTGATGAAAGCACTGACCAAATTTTCTGAATTTAATACGTGCTTTCTCTAAAAAGCATTGATCCCATAAATGAACCAGTGCATCCTCAAGAATTTCATCCTTGTTTTACTGACCAACTTCAATAATGGTTATCACCAATGACAGCCCTTTTCAAAAAATAATCTCTAAATGGATGGATTGCCGCAAGAAAGCTCATTGATTAGCTCTAATCAGGAACAACAAGATGTTAAGGAAACCCAAGCCAAACAAGGAAACCAACGTGGTAATGAGAAAACCCACGATCCACTTGAATCGTTGCTCAACCAATGTCTCAAGACTGTCTATCCTCGCTTCAATGTTATCCATCCGTGCCT
>JAJRXH010000419.1 GCA_024276395.1 archaeon | reverse complement strand
CTATCCAGCGTGGTTACTCTCCCTAACAACAAAAGAACATGACCTTCCACTTCCCCATTTTCTTCAAGGTACTCCAGAGTGGACCATCAAGCAACAAAATCCAGATGGCACGTGGAGTTTTACCAAAGATTTCCCAAAGGGTGATATGGATGATACATCATGTGCCATCGGCTGGCTGCTTGAGAGTAAAGCATTATCAAGAGATCATCACGTGATAAAACGATCTTTCAAACGTTTAAATGACTTCATATCCGACCAAGGTGGTGTATCAAGTTGGCCAACCATATCAGTTCCAGAAACTGATGTAACTGCTCATGCTCTAGCCGCTTTCGGAATGTTAGATCAATCCGAAGAATTCATTGGAAATTGCTTGAGTTATTTCGAAAAAACACAGCAAAACGATGGTTCATGGCAACCTTCGTGGCATCTAAGCCCCATTTATGGGACTAGCCAAGTAATCATTGCAGTCAATAGACTAAAGTTAGAGTTTGACGAGATCGTGAGAGCAGGAAATTACTTGGCTAATTTTCTCCAGCAGCTTGATGAACACGAACAAAATCCACCCATTGAAGATCTAGCATTGGCTAGCCTTGCATTGATTAATTCTCCACGAAGGAAATGGCATGCTGACACCATTCAAGCTACTGTCCAACGCTTGATTGATCTACCTCTTGCAGCCCTAATTGAAAAAATCCCAAAAAATTGGATTGCTGTGTACACGTATTCCACCAGTACCTTTCAACCATCTGCAGTGTTATCTCTCTTATTATCTGCTCAAAAATTCTTTAAATGATAATAAATATAGACCACTTCAAAAAAGTACTGACTACTACCCACCATTAATAAACATCTACTTTATTTGTCAGAATTCCTTCGAAGTCCTCAAGAATCCAAAGATTGGTAGGGAGGATGTCAAAGTTTTAGTCATGCGCTTTCATCTTCAGATTGTCTTCCTGTTAGTTTTAAATGGATCCTTTCAATATAATTATCTAAGTAGAAGATCACGTGGCTAACATAGTCCTGTAGACCTTCAATGAAAAGAGGTAGGAGGAGAGGCAAATCTCTTTTCATCTGGAAGATCACTTCATTCAAAAAAAACCGAAGATGGGAAAGATGTTGTAGTACTAGAGGATTAAGGTATCTAGCGTATATCAGGATCTCTTCTGATTGTATCAGATCGTCCACTATCTTTAGGGGAAAGTTGCTCAATTTCTCCTTAATTTGAGAAATAAGAAGGTTCTTAATAGAATTGGGATCATGAGTGGACTTCAGAAAAATAGGATCTGTAGAATTCCCATGTATCGCCTTTAACCTCATCTTAAGGTCAAATAAAAAGTCTCTGCACTTGCAGGCCACATCAAGTTCAACCTTTAATTGATCCAAACGTACCTGAGCTTGAAAATCCCCATCATTAGATGTTTTCATACCACCACGTTCCAAAAAATGCGGAAGAATTGATTCAAAGAACACATCTTGCTCTTTTTTTCCTATAACTTGTTCTCGAGATCTCATCAAAAGTTCCCAGCCGCTTGTGAAACATTCTTGCATATTATTTACCCTTAGAAGTGATACTAACTTCATCATCAGTAACGACATCATTAATGACCGAAAATAAAAATCATTAGCAAATACATCTGCCCAAGCATCGCTAAAGGTAAGTGCGTCACTCGATCTATTCTGGTCTTGTTTCAATGTTTTCAAATTCTCATCATTCACGATTAATCTATCAATGTTAGTTTTATCCATGGCTTTCAGAATAAACAATGGAATTTCTGGATGGTAATTCAGAAGATGATTCATTGCCGAGATTTTTTTTCCTTCCAACCTGTTCTCTACAAGATTAGAAAGAATCATGCTCCAATGATTCGTTTCCTTGAAAACCACTTCAGTCGTATCTCCAATGATGACACATCCCTTGGGGACCGTTTCAACAACGACACTTTGTGTTTCCCGACCTAGAATGGTCACAAGTACCAAATCGCCCTCGACGACAGGATAGCCCAATAGTTTTCTTTTCACGTAATCATTTATTTGGTATTCATGATTGGCAATTTTTTCATCATAAAGGACAACAGTTTGTGCTATTTTAGGTGAAACCTTACGAACAGTGACTAGTTCTTCTAAACTAACTCGTGCATTGTAACGAATGATCCAATCAATCCTAATAATTTCTTTATTTTGATCTTCAATGTAGGCAGGCCATGCTATTCCACACGTAGTTCTTTCTCCCGTAATTAACACGACATCACCAGTACTGATGCCAATTTCATTCATGGAAGCCTTATCAAGGCGAACCTTTCCACGTCCTTCATCTCTTGGCTTGGCATCCTTAACCCTCAAGGAAATGACTTTCCCATCAGCTAATAGCTGAGCTGGAAATTCGCTGGATGTTGACTTTCCACTCGATTTTGTTGACAAGCTCTTCTCAAAAAAAGATGCTCCACGCTTCAATGCGGCTGCCAATTTAAGATGCTGAATTAATGAAATGAAACCTGAATCTGGAATGAAAATTTTTAATTCAAATGTCCCGCCCTTTAATTGTTGTAACCGCGTCAAATTCATGCCAAGATCGGGTTCCTTAAGAATGACATTAAAAAAATAATCAATTGATAAATGCTTTACCAAGATCAATTGACACTCCGTGTGTGTCGTGATGATTGTTGATCTCGTTTTTTCACTCATTGAAAAATTTAGACTTTTTTGACTTGAATGCACATCCATGCTACCTTCTAACAAGATTTCTTTTACCAAAAAAACGTGATTCTCCGAGAGAGAAGGGATCTTGATTTTCTGACCGACCCTAACGACTTTCCCTTTCAACTCACTTGGAAGAGGAATTCTGATGAAAATGGTAAATTTGCAAGATCTGGAAAGGTCTTTCACTCCATATCGCAGGAGCCGGAAGAACTCATCATCTGATTGGTTCACGATATCGTTAACACATCCCTCTGAACCGTTAATAACTTGGAGAGTTATTGAACGTGCCGTGAACATTTTTTCATTCATATCAAGTACCTCCAACCGAAAGATCAATTTTTAAGATCTGATTATATCTTCTTAATTCAGCCATGTTG
>JAJRXH010000418.1 GCA_024276395.1 archaeon | reverse complement strand
GCACATGAAATCGCTCGGTATAAAATTCCATCGCAGCCTTTAGCCATTCTAGATGCTATGACTCAAGGACAGATTGGTACAATGATTGAAATGTCGCTACGAAATGAATTACGAAAACGTGGCTTGCATAGGAATGTCATCGTAATCCCGACCATGGTGATTGTCGATGAGAATGATCCCGCTTTCGAGAACCCCTCCAAACCCATTGGTCCTTACTACGACGAGGAAACTGCAAAAAAACTACAGGAACAAGGACAGGGAATTTACATTGAGGATGCTGGAAGGGGATGGAGAAGAGTAGTGCCAAGTCCCATTCCCAGAGGGATCGTGGAGATAGAAACGATAAAAAGACTTGTCAACAAAGGAGATATTGTCATCGCTTGTGGTGGTGGCGGCATTCCCGTGATAAAAAAAGAAGATGACAGTCTCGAATTCATTGATGCTGTAATTGATAAAGATCGCGCTAGCCAAGTACTAGCCAATTTACTAAATTGTGACGAGCTCCTCATCCTAACAGACGTGCCTCATGCTTACATCAATTATGGAAAAGAAAACCAAGAAGCATTAGGAGAAGTAACCATTGAAAAATTAGAAACATGCATTCGAGAAGGCCATTTCTCTCGAGGCTCAATGTTGCCAAAAATTGAGGCCATCAAAGAGTTTGTTGTCAATGGCGGAAAGATTGGTGTCATTACCAATCCAGAAAACGCTAAGAATGCAATTAAAAATGGTGCGGGAACTAGAGTACGGAATGATTAGGAGAGAAACAATGCCCAATGATGGAATTCATTATCCATTAATCCTTGCATCTCAATCAATTGGTCGCAGAATATTGATTGAAGGATTAAAAATACCCTATTTAGTCTTCCCAGTGGATATAAACGAGGAACAAATAAAAAAATCACTAATGACAGAAGATCCATCACAATTAGCATTAACATTAGCAAGAGAAAAAAATGTGGCAGCAAGAAAACAACTAAAGAAGAAAAACATAAGCTATGACTTACTTTTAACAGCTGATACGATCATTATTGATGATGAAGGCAACATCTTTGGAAAACCCAAAAATGAGACCGAAGCTTTTGAAATGCTCAAGATCTTGCAAGGAAAAACCCATCATGTAATTAGTGCCTGCGTTCTTTGGAATGTAACCACCCGAAAACAAGTTGAAAAAATCGGACGTGCCTTGGTCACCATGAGAAAGGTTGAAAATGACATCTTAAGATGGTACGTGAATGGTGGCGAGCCCTTAGGTAAAGCTGGTGGTTATGCCATTCAAGGTACTGGCTCATTTCTCATCGAAAAAATAGAAGGATCACTTGCAGCAGTCATCGGTTTACCCTTTGAAGACATTTTAACAGAAATTTACCAAGTAATAATGAGTAAATAAGCTCCAAACGAATGAATCCTTAAATAGAAGTATAATAATTATATTAATCATCAATTTCAGGCGACATATTCAAAAGAAATGCGCTTTAACGGTGATGAAAATTGTCCTTGCTTACTATAAATACCATTCAGCAACGAAATGAAACCATCAAGACAATGGAAAAAGAGCATTATCAAATCCTCGTAATTGGTGGTGGTATTACCGGAGCTGGAATTGTCCGCGATGCTGCTTTGCGTGGACTAAAAGTAGCCCTAGTGGAAAAATCTGATTTTGCACAAGGCACGAGCAGCCGATCATCAAAGTTGATACACGGAGGCCTAAGGTATCTCGAACACTTGCAATTCAGGCTTGTTTCCGAGGCTCTACGAGAGAGAAAGATACAGTGGCAAGTTGCCCCACATCTCGTTGAACCTCTTCCTTTCCTCATTCCCATCTTTCATGGTTTTAAACCACGTAAATCAGAAATAAGAGCAGGATTATGGCTCTACGATCTGTTAGCTTTCTTCAGAAACTACAAGAGACACACTTTCATCAACGCTAACGAGACTTTAAAGAAATCCCCCACCTTAAGAGATGATAAGCTAAAGGGTGCTGGTTTATATTATGATTTCCAAATGAATGATGCACGTCTATGTTTAGAAAATATCCTAGCTGCAAAAGATTTAGGAGCGGACGTGCTAAACTATGCAATGGTTACAGGATTCGTAAACGATAACGGAAAACCAGTAGCCGCCATCGTACGTGATATGATCACGGAAAAAGAATTTAAGATATCTGCTGATGTATTTGTCAATGCCACGGGCCCTTGGATCGATCATTTATGCAAATTGCAAGATCCAAACACCGAAAAAAAAGTTGTATGGGCCAAAGGTGTACACATTTTTGTTCCAAAACTACCTGGAGAAAATGTTGCAACCGTTTTACCAACAAAAGATAAGCGTGTCATGTTTACCATACCATGGCATGGATTCACGCTAATAGGAACCACTGATACTACTTACGAGGGCGACCTAGACGATCCACGAGTTACAGAGGACGATGTTGATTACTTGTTGGAGCATGTCAATTACTTCCACGAGAAAGCAAATATCACCAAAGACGAAATCTTCGCATCTTTTGCTGGTGTAAGACCCCTCATTCTCAAAGAATCAAGAAAAGAAGGACCTGAAAGGACAGCAGACCTGTCAAGAGAAGATAAAATATATGTCGAAGCAAAAGGGTATCTCATCACGATAGGTGGAGGCAAATATACTACATATCGTAAAATGGCACAACGGGTAGTAGATAAAGTCATCAAGCTCCATAAATTCAAGGCAGACAAATGTAGAACACATAAAGTTCCGCTTCCAGGTGGAGATGTCGGTAATTGGGAATCTTTCGTCCGTGAAGAAACACAAAAATTATCCATTCATTGGAACATCCCTAAAGATATTGCGTTGAACCTAATTCGTACTTATGGTGCCCGAACAGAAATGATCGTTGAGTATCTCCGAGAATTACCAGATCTCACTCAGCCCTTAAGCCCTCAATCCAAAACCATCAGAGCGGAAGTCCTACATGCCTTCAGAAATGAAATGGCAGTTACCCTATCTGACTTCCTAAGACGAAGAACGCTACTATGGAGCTTTCCCGGACAAGGGATCAATGAATTACAAAGTATCAAAGATTTACTGATTGAACACGGCGGATGGACTGAAAAACAATTCAATGATGAAGCTGAGACATACAAGAAAAGCATCCTGCCTTTATGGACTACCACAAAGTAATCATCCCCCTCGCGGTTATTGGTTTTATTTTAAAAATAGTCACGAATGAATTAAAGATCTCACACTCCCAGGCGCAAAAGAGGTCCTAAGTCGATAATGCCCCCAATCCATACCTTCTCACATGATATGCCGTGTCTAAAATAAATTCTCAGAAATATTGAATGAAAATTTCCATAAAGCTTCTCATACTAATTCATTACCAACAAAGAAAGCGAGCCTGTAAAAATGACTAAATG
>JAJRXH010000417.1 GCA_024276395.1 archaeon | reverse complement strand
GTTGCTGGACGTGGCGCCGTCGTTGCTGGACGTGGCGCCGTCGTTGCTGGACGTGGCGCCGTCGTTGCTGGACGTGGCGCCGTCGTTGCTGGTCTCATTGGTGGAGGTGAGGGAGGAATTTCGATGCTTTCCAGCTCATCTAGCTGAGGCAGTGGTGTTGTTTCTGACAGCTGAGCTGATGATGGTGGAGGAGGAGTTGGAGTTTCTACAGGCATTGACGGAATGCTAGGTGGCCTCATTGGAGGTTGTTCTTCAGCGATAGGAGGTGAGGTTGATGTTGAAGGTGTTGGTGTCGTTTGTTCAGCAGATTCGCCAGCTGTCAATTCTTGAATGGAGCGCCTCACTGTCGTTGGAGGCAGATTGACTTTCATTCCTTCGGACGCTGATGGCAAGGCAGTTGCGGGCTTAGTTTCAGAAATTGATCTTCCAGACAGAGACAAATCACCTAGTTCCCTTTCTAAGGGGTTAACCTCTTCACCCAATTTTTGCACGGCTTTTTTTCTGATTTGATAAAGAAATCTAGCCAAGACTGACTCATCTGGCCCATTTTTCATGATCCAATTGCGAGTATAAGCCGTCGTATCTTTTACTGCTCTCCAGTAATCCTGATCAAATTTTTGCGTTTCAGTTCTTCCGACAAAAGACTCTAGTCCTAACTCGGACACTAAGGTATTGGTTCCAGAAGTAATTTTCAAGGAAGCTTTAGCCTCAATTTCTTCTAGTAATTCTGGAAGTTCTTTTCCTTGAATGAGACCTTGAAAAAACTTGGCACTTAATCCACTAATCAAATCTATGGTCTCAATTACACCTTTCCAATAATTTGTCGACATGGTTGCCATGTGTCCCTACCTCACTTAAACATCACTTGCATGTCTACTCTTCATTTAACTTCTATATAAACGTGCTTACCATTCATGCGACATTAATAATTTTTCCACGCGTGCTCTCTCTTAGGAATTCTTCTCTCAAGATTCTTACTAAACGTAAATCTTCGGTAATGATTCCAGACACATTTCCGTCCTCATCGACTGGACAGAAAATAGCAATTTCCGCATCACGCACGAGTCCCCAGAAGTCGAGATCTGACCGAATTCTTAAAATTATTTTCTTTTTTGCAAGAGGTTTCAAGAATGACTTGGGAATTCGAGCGATGTTGCTCGTGACGACTGTAATTGTCAAGCGATCTGGAAGCGTGCTCAGCATTTTCAATGACTTCAAGTCAGGTTGTGGCATGAAAAGCAACAGATCCCGAACTCCCTGCTGTGATGCCTGCACGGCATCCCGTAGGGCTATGAGCATCGCTCCTTCACCAATTAATGGATAAGTCCATCGTTGTATGATTTTCCTGTCAAGAAACTGATTTTGTAATTCCTGGAGTCGATTTAAATCAAGTCGAAGTGCACGAATTTTGAGCAACGTCCGTTCCATTGCCTTTTCAATGTTCTCAAACTGATCTTCCATTCTTTTAGTCAGTTCCATAACAAGAGGATTCAAAATTTGTTGCTGAACAAGATAAGTAAGAGAGTCATCTTTCACCAAGTGGTTGAGAATGCTCGGAGCCTCTCGCTGCAAGACATCGACAAGATCTTGCTTCAATTGATCAAGCATTTGCTGCACGTGAACTAGATCTGAGACATCCAGCAAGGAAATGATCGACTGCAAGAAAGGTGTTGCTGCCACGTACCAAGAAAACTTTCCACCAAAAGCTTTAACCAAGCCACGAGATTTAAGATCCTTCAGAATTCGAGCGACAGTAATGACATCATACCCTGATAATTCCGCAACCTGGCCAAGAGTAGCCCCATTGACTGAAAGTAATGCAGCATACACGCGGGCATGCTCCGAATCTAAATTCAAAAATTCTTCAAGATGGGCAATGATTTTCGTCTGTCCATTTCCATAATTGAACGCCTGATTCTCTGACATTTTTGGTCATGAGAAACATCTAGTAACTGCAATAAAATGATTTCTAATAAATTAAGTCCAATATAAAAGAAAACTTTATTAATTGTCAAGTAAGGAAATGACTTGAAACATCACGACTTGGCCAGCTTCTTTCAAGGAAGGAAAGATGGAGACAAGAAGACATGTATCTAATGAAAACCACTTTGCTTGGAGATGGAGCTGTAGGAAAGACTGCTCTTCGTGAACGGTATCTCGGAAAAGGCTTTCAAGCTTCATATCTCATGACGGTTGGAGCGGATTTTGCGGTAAAAGAAGTAAACATCAACTACAATGGACAAGACATCCAAGTGAAATTCAGCATTTGGGATCTCGCTGGTCAACCTCGGTTTACAGGCGTTCGAGAAATGTACTACAAGGGAAGTGCTGGTGGCATTCTCGTTTTTGACGTAACTCGCAGGGACTCATTCCTCAACTTACCTACTTGGGTGAATGAACTATTCACTCATAATGGGAAGGGCCCCATTCCCCTAGTAGTATTGGGTAACAAGATTGACCTACGTAGCACTGCAAAAGACTATGTTACCCCAGAGGAAGGTCAACAATTCGTTGAAAAATTGAGAGAACAATACCCAAAAATAGAAATCAAGTATTTAGAAACATCTGCAAAAACTGGTGAAAATGTTGAGAAAGCTTTCGAAGAAATTGCTAGGTCAGTCATCAAGTTCCTTTCAGCCACGGCATCAAAATGAACGTGAATTTCTTTTCCATTTATCCCTTTCTGAGGTATGTCCCCTCTCTTGATCCTCTTTTCTCATCTCCTTGTCAAAACTTTTGCACCAAATTTCCCGACATAAACGGTATCCTCAGCTTGAGAAATCAAGCCTCCATGCATGTCAACTAATGGTGGATATTCTTGGAATTTCTCTCTCCTCACTGTATTTAGAATTCTCTTGTAGGCATTTTTCTTATTTGTTAACAATCTTGCAGCCATCCGAGCTGAGAAGGGAACCGTACCAAAGATCTGCAGCCACTTTTTTCCAAGAGACGTGTGCGGTATCCTTCCATTAGGCACGCGGAATATCTGAGGTTTACCACCATCAATCACGTAGGTATCTTCCTTTGACTCCGTGGCAAAAGGCTCAATGGCAATGATCATTCCTTCCTCTAATTTCTTGTTTTCCCTAAAAGAAAGATGTCTTGGCGTGTTAGGTATGGAAAGACCGGCGTGCAAGCTATATCTTTCAATCAAGTGACCAGAGAGATTTCGAATGGGTTCAAATCCATATTCTTGAATGGTACTCTCAATCACATTCCCTATCTCTTTCACTCTCAATCCAGGTTTGATGACTTCAATGGCCTTATCAAGAGCTTCCAAGGAAGATTTCACCAAGGATTGTCTATTCATCCCCAACATTATTGTTCTTGCACAATCCGACAGATATCCATCATAACTTACACCCAAATCGATTTTTACCAAGGCTTTGGGAGGTATTGAACGAGGGTCATCGATTCGTGCGGTATCATGGGCAGCTACCTCATTAATTGAGATGTTCAAGGGAAATGCTGGTCGAAATTTAGGACCCAGTTCGGAGATGACATTTTCAGCCGCGTCAGCCAAGACACCAAGTTTTACCCCCGGTTTAACTTGTCGTGATAATTTTTCCCTTAATTCTGCTGCAAGTTGGCCAGATATTTCATATTTTTCTAATTCATTCTTTTTCATAGGTTTAATTCCTCAAACCGTGCAATACAAGATATTTCACGATGTTGTTTCTCCTAAAAAAATAAAAAAGATTCTTTAATGGTGGATTCTTGGGATTTTAGATGACTGAAATAAAGCAAAAAGTCACGCTCATAGTCATTGATGGTTGGGGAATATCACCGCAACACGAAGGAAATGCCATCTTAAAAGCCCACACGCCGTGGATGGATTTTTTCCAAGAAAAATTTCCGAATGCCATTCTTGAGGCTTCTGGACTTGCCGTGGGACTCCCAGAGGGATTAATGGGAAACAGCGAAGTTGGTCATCTCAACCTTGGAGCTGGAAGAATTGTCTATCAAGATCTCGTTAGAATTAATCTCGCCATCAAGGAGGGTTCCTTCTTTAAAAACAAGATATTACTAAAAGCACTTGAGAACGCTCTTCAAAAAAACGGTAGAATGCATTTCTTGGGACTGGTAAGTGATGGGGGAGTTCATAGTCACATTAATCACTTGTTTGCACTCCTTAAAGCTGCTAAAGAGTTTGGAATTCCAAAGGCATTCATCCATGCTTTTACTGATGGTCGAGATACTCCTCCGATTAGCGGCACGCTATACATCAAGCAGCTTTTAGATCACGTGAAAAAACTAAAATATGGGGCAATTGCTACCATCATGGGACGATATTATGCCATGGATCGGGATAAGAGATGGGAACGAACCAAAATTGCCTATGAGGCAATGATTTGCGGTAAGGGAGAAAAATCCAACAATCCCATTAAAACCATTCACGAAAGATATCAGAAAGAAGAAACTGACGAGTTTCTGAAACCCATCATCGTGAATGAAGAAGGCTGCATTAAGAATGGTGATACATTGGTATTTTTTGACTTTCGAGCAGACCGCATGAGACAAATTATCGAGTCTTTTGCTTTCGATCCCCCTTTTGATGCTTGTAATCGGCCTAAAAATCTTTACATTGTCACCATGACAGAATACAAGAAAGAATATCCTTTTCCCATTCTTTACCCCCCCATCAAGTTGGAAAACGTGCTTGCCGAATGGTTATCCAAGTTCGAATTACCACAATTTCACACGGCGGAAACAGAAAAATATGCACATGTGACCTTTTTCTTTAATGGTGGCCGTGAAACACGATTTCCAAGAGAAGAAAGAGTGCTAGTTCCCTCACCTAAAGTAGCAACTTATGACTTGAAACCAGACATGTCATTAGATGGCGTGAAAGAGCAAGTAATCAACGCAATGACCAAACAATATCCTTTCATCCTATGCAATCTGGCTCCACCAGATATGGTCGGACATACTGGAGTGTTTGACGCTGCCATCAAGGCGGTTGAGGCAACAGACAAGACAATTGGTGATATCTTCAAGGAATGCCAAAAACGGGATTATACACTAATCATCACGGCAGACCATGGAAATGCAGAAAAGATGATCGATGAAAATGGAAAACCCCACACCGCCCATACTACCAATCCAGTTCCGCTTATCGTGCTTGACAAGCAAGCAGCCTTCAATAGGAAGAAAGGAATACTAGCAGATGTTGCTCCCACGATTTTGGACTTGATGGGACTCCCAAAACCGAGAGAAATGAAAGGCAAATCATTCATAGAACTGAAAAGAAGCAAATGAACGCAAAACTTAATTCTTTACTCCGGTCAAAAATAAATAACTGAAGAAATGCTGAAAGATACGGAGAATCAGAGCGTGATGAGTTTCTGGACTAGTAAGTTCCCTCTAACTACATCAATTATCTTTAGCAACAAGATATGCCCTTCTTCTTGCGAAGGAACTTCATGCTGCCATATCGGCTGGGTGGATTCACCACTATCAAGAATTATCGGCCCTACATTAACATCAGATGTAAAGGTCACGGTAGCACTGGTAATGCTGAGTTGAATGGTCAGCGTGATGGTACCTAGGTTAGTCACGTTCAATTGCAAGTGTGTGGCATTGTTGACAAGAACGGTAACTCGTAATGGTCCATAAGTATCACCAATGGTAAAGGTCCTAGAGGTGACTGTGGAGGGAACCACATTTTCATTACTTGCTCCCAGGGACACGACTGCATCTTGTAATACAATTTGAAATTTATCACCCTTTTTCAATTGTTGTTGTGGGTTCGTGGTCGTAAATGTTAAAATCACCATGGTCCGTTCGTTAACTACAAATGTCGAGTTGATGTCAACCGTCCAAGAATCTAACATAGCACTGTTTTGTTTTAACTTGAAGTTTGCCTTAGGATTCAGGATTTGGAGTGCAAAATCACCATCATTCCGAAGACCAAAACGAAAAGTATCGACTAAAACATCCGAATCAGTACTCTTGTAATCGAAAGGGGCTTCAATGGTCACTTGAATGGATTGAGGAATGGTAATGATTGTCAAAACGGTAATGGTCACGATTAAACCAGCTAAAACTGACAACGCAATAAGTAATACTGTTGCAACAACCGGACTGACAGCTTTTACCGATTTGAAACGCTTGGCGACAATGATGGGAAGCTTCTTTCGATGAATGCACATGCTTTTCTTAATACCCAACATTAACATTTCACGTGAACCTCCTCAATTAACTAACAAGATTCGTTATGACCGGAACCTGGCATTGTCGCCAGGGTGGATAGAGTTCCTCATAGCTCCGGTGTTGCTCGAACTCCCCTAGGCCCTGGCGGGTCCCTCTTGCCACGAATCCTGCGTTACGCTATAATAATTTACCATCGAGACCAACCTACACCCGTTACTTCCGATACTACTAACAGAAACAAGGTCACTTGTTCTTCTTCAAGACCATCATCCTGCAGCTTGAAGGCAACTCCCTTGCCTTGATGCAATGGTTCTGCTAATTCTTGAATGGTCTTATCAATGGCACGAGCGACCGTCCAAAATTCTTTCGTTTCATATTTTTGGTGCAACTCATCTTGATAGACGATCTTGACAATCTTTTTCGGTAATTTTTCTCTGATAAATTCTCTTCTTGGTGGTATCAACATTATTGTACCTTCATTCGGGAACCTGAAAGTATCTGTCCGTTCCTTTAATCCATAGTTAACTTGATCTAAATACTCAACAATCGCCGCCCAGATGACGGAACGAATGGCAAAAGTAAGTTTTCCAGCCGGAACAGAAATTACCAAGCAGTTTTCTTCGGGAATTAACTGAGCGTTGTAAAGATCAGTTAGAGATTCCATCGTGGACATTGCCGTACGAAGTCGTTGGGATGGAAGGAAAAATCGAATTGTCGTTTTACCCGACTCTGGAGGCAGCACCTGCAAGATCAACCAATCTTCTTTACCCGCATAGGAATTTCGATAAGATTTGGGCGGAACCACACCAGAGTGATAAGGTGAAAAATCAACGACCAAGGGAAGTGACTCAAATTCGTAAAGCCATCCTTCAGAAATTGCTTTCTTCAGTTTTGCCGCTTGTTCGGCTGGAAGTTCTTCACCAACAACCTCTTTCACCGCTGGAGATGGTAATGTCGGTGTCACAACTTCTTGAGTCTCCACTTCTCGTGTTTCTGGAATGGCTGCAGAAGGTTCGGCAGCAACATCTTCCAATGAAGATAAATCAGGCAACTGCAAAGCTCCAGAATCAGATGTCGACGGAGATGGAGTTGGTTCCATGGAAGATTGATGTGGCTCTGTTTCTGCCGTTGTTGTGGCTCCAAGAGGAACAGGCTTTAATTCATCCGTCATCGACTGCTCGGCACGAAGCTCCTCTAATGTCTCGACTACTACCTGGGTCAACGTCGTCAAAATATCCTTTCGCGGATTGATGATTGCCTCTGTAATTGCCCGATACAACACGTCATCTTTTGACTTCGGTAATGACATTATCTCCTTTGCCAATAACAAGGCATCTTCAGAATTTAGAATCTTGGCTACATAACTACCATACTTGTATCCAAGCAATCCAAACCACGTGGGTATCTTTGTAAATGGCTTTTCATCGCTACCCACATGGAATATCGATTCTTCTGGGTTTTGAGAACTCACACAACAGTAATTGGCCCCTAATGACTTGAAGAAGTCTGTTTCTGGAAAGAATGCGAGCAAGACATCTGGATTAATTTGATCCTTTATTCCGGAGATTTCATCTTCCGAGGAAACAAAAAATGACCGTGAGATGACATCATTGACCCCATATCGCAGATCATGAACTAATATCGTGGCTAAAGTAAGGAGGTCCAAAAGGCCTTCAGGCGTCCTTGGGAAAATGAAGGCAGCACTATTGGGCGCAGATAATGCCCGATAAAATGTTACCATCTGGTTATAGTTTGAACTAATACCCAAGTAATCTTGATATGACTCAACCAACCATAAAGTTAGCCGGATAATCGGAATGATTTGTCTCGGATTCACATCAACCGACACCAAGCTCACGGCAACGAGTTCAGACCCAGGCAGGAAAATCATTCGGTGATTTTGAAACCGAACGAATTGTATCGGCTCCTTAACGACTTGACGGGCAAACAATGACAAAGCCTGAACAACCCTAGCGGATACCTCTGGATTAGAATTTAACGACCCAGAACCAGCACTAAGCAGCACGTTCCCACCAGCAGGATCTATTATTAGCAGATCTTTCATGTTCGAACGCCTCTAACTTCCTTTTTTTCTTTTTTTTCCTAATTTGCCTTTTTCCTTCCAAGTTTATATAACTTTATGGATGAAACTACCATCACCGATACTAATAATCCTAGTGGAATGTAAAAGAACATCCCAAAATTAGCAAGTAAGCCATCATCTTTAGAAAAAGATTGAGAAATGGAAGGTTCTGAAAATAATACACGACAGAAGTTGTCTTTAGACATCATTACATCTGAAAGAGGATCTAGTTCTAAAATCCAATCTATCATGGAAATGAAGACTTGTTCCAAGGAAGAGAGAGAACGTGAATCATATAATCCCTTGAGACCAAAGTTATCAATGAATGCACTAGAAGCAAACACAATCACGTCAGGCATCTCCTTTCGAGAGAACATGTAACGACCTACAGCAACAAGTTCATCAGTTTCATCATCAACAAGAAGCGGAAGCGCTGATGTCACGTTCACGAGTTCAAGAATGGTAGTAGGAAAGTATCCCATCTCTTTTTCCGTCAAGTCAAGTAAATCCGAAAGTTGAGATGACAGTCTCAAGTCTTTCCGAGACTCGTCATCGTTACTAATGAGAATTCCCCAGTTCTTTAATAACTCATTCACGTTAGATACATTAGATATCGGAGACCCGCGGGCAAATATTATGACTTTTCCACCACGTCGTGAATATTCAACAAGCGATGAAATTTCATCAGATTTTAAATTAAGGAATGTTTTATTTGGAGAGATCCAATCCATAAAAGGATCCCAATTACGAGTTGCTGGCTCTAACATTAGAAAGGCATCATATTGTCCCAAGTATGACACATTCCACTCTTGATGTTCCGATAAATCTTGAAGTAATATACCTTGATTTTCCATTAATTGCCCAAATTCCCTAAAACCACCAAATAACGTTGATGTTTTCCCTAATATTGAATGATAAGGCGGTAAACCACGAGGTGCCAGCAAAGAATGAGTGACATCATAAAGAATTTTGGCTCTAGGTTCTTTCACGATCACGCTCCAGTGACCAACTAGCCGCACATTCGTGACGTTAACCGAAATATATATCTTCAGATTTTTCATTCCCAAAGCAAAACTTTCTGGAACATTCAAGTCATACTGAAAAAAAACACTATTTTTTCCTTGAAAGATCGGAGAAGATGTTTCTTTGAACGATGTTTCTTTTAAAACGGTTAATCCATCAGTAATCTGAATGGATGTAACTTCAATGGGAACTGAAGAAATGAGGGCAATTGGCAAGTGAATGAGTTGACCACGAAAGATAACATCATTTGGAGGATAGCCGAAGTTCCACGGACTAATGATTGAGAAAAAAGGCACTTCTTCCTTGGAGGTATCAAATAGACTGGAAAGCAACTTCCATGCTCCCCGTGCATTAACCAAGCCAAAACCTTGCTTCCACGGAGGATAACGACACGAATTACCGAGTAATAACCGAGATGTATTCATCAATACTGATTTTAATAATCCTGGAGTGTAATCTGTCATGTTTAAATGATTTTTGATTCCATCAAGCAGTAATGCTACTATTCCGGTCACGACTGGAGTTGCAAAGCTCGTTCCAGAGCCAATCACGTATTCTTGGTTATCACTAGCAGAGGCATAAACCATTTCTTCTCCAGGTGCCAAGAGATCTGGTTTCATGAGTCCATCAGACCTAGGACCTTCTGATGAGAAAATAGAAGGATTAAAATCCCAATCAGATGATCCCACGGTAATTGCCTGCAATGAGGTTCCAGGATTGCTTAGGGATGATCCTCCAACTAGTGAGTACCCATAATTACCAGCAGCAATGACAAAGATGATTCCTTTATTATTCGTCACGTGATTGATGTATTCATCTCGCAAGCCATCTGGCAAATTTAGATATTGTCCCAAAGAAATACTAATGATATCCACATTCTGAGAGAGTAAATAATCAATAGCAGCCAAAATACCAGCTGTGGTTTCTTCCGCACTACCATTCCCAGCACCCCTAACCGAATAATCATGAATTACCTTGGCACTTATTAATAACGCATCTGGAGCAATTCCAAGTTTTTTTCCAGCAATTAACGAAGCAACACCCGTTCCATGCCCACGTGGAGGAAAAAAATCACTAGCATTCTCAATAGTTTCAGAGTAGCCAAACTCTTCTTTCACGAAGCTCTTCTTTGCTATTATTTTCCCTTCTAGTTCCCGATGATGATCATCTACACCCGTATCAATGATTCCTACCTTAATTCCTTTTCCAGTAAATCCTCGAGATCGGAGATCATCTGCTTTCACGTAACTCAACACTCTTTCTCCAAAAGCAGTGACATCTCCTTGATCTAATAGATTTAAATTATTTTTATCAGAGAATTCGAGCACTTGATACTGATATTTCATGTTAGGATAAATCGCAACCAAAGACGTTCGAAGATGCTCTGATAAGAATTTCAACTTTTCATAAGCAAAATAAGAGGTCAGATATAATGGCATTTCCACATAAGAATGATAAACAGAAAGATTCAATGTTCTTGAAAGATTCGAAAGTTCTTCTGCCGTTAAATAATGATCAAATTTCAAGAAGACTGAATCAACACTGGTATTTACCCTTGGCCGTGTCATCTCAGCAACATTTCTAAGGAAATGGGATGTGATGTGCGGCGATGGAACAAAGTCCTCATGAGATAGAAAATGATTACGTCCTTCCACCCTTATTTCTTTGATAGATTCATGATCTAGATGTGATGAAGAAAAGAAAAATATAGGTTGAATAATCACGAGATGCAAAAAAATTACCATCAAACACATAGAGGAAAAATGATGAAAACCATTGTTAGGCGTTTTCACCCTTCTTAGTGCCATGTTATCACTCGATCTCCGTGAGACGTGTCATCATAATTAATGAATCTCTTACTCGAGATTACCCCCATTTGATTGAGACTTGAGATGCTCTTTCACTATTTTCATTAAATCAGGACTCGTTTTCACAATGGAAACCAGTTCACCCTGAGTTAAGAGGAGCACATTAGTTTTTTCTGCTGCTTTCTCTGCTGCTGGACTAAAGCTATCACTAATGACAATCATCTTTTGAAGAATGTAGGGATACTTTTTCTGAATATTTTCTGCGGAAAGAATGACCTTAAAGTTACACGGCCTTCTCCAATCTTTAAGAATGACACCAATACCTTGTAATTTAATTCTTTCATTCGCTTCCGTTCTCTTAAACTCTGTAGCGTCATACAATATCCACTGTAGGTGTCGCAAATCTTTGTCGTTCAAGGTATTTATTATGGATGTATCCGGAATCAAACCCCTCCATCGAAAAAAGATTTCTGCTAATTTTGTTAAATCTAGTTGGTGGACGTCATTCACCATCGCCATCACAAACCCTTACTCTATTCTATGGATATTTTCATCAGCTACGCTTTAAATATATCGCGGTATCATCTAAGAATTTCCCTTTCTATAAAAATCTCCTCGATTGGAGTCATGCGCTGGAATCACTCTCAGTTTTAAAGTGAAATTTTAGATGCTTTTATTCAATTGACAACCTCGTTTAGGTCTTTACCGTGACTTGATTCCAATGATTTATTGAAAAAAAGAAAATCACTACGGATGTCAAACGATAATGTTTCATCCAACTAAATAATCAAAAAACACTCAGAAACTTCTACTTAAAGGAGACGAACGAGCACTTACGCCTTGTTCTTTCTGTTGTTTCATTACCAGAACTAATATTTCTCTGATGAGCGCCTCAACGGGCTTGACAATGCGTTGAACAGATGGTGGACGAAGCTCCTTGCGAAGGTATCCGCGTTCATTAACGAGTTTTGATTTATCTGTCGTGGTAAGCAGACGCTGCAGGTCATTTCGTGCTTGAAGACAGCTTGCTTCTACGATTCTTACAGCTGCATCACGCAATGAAGTGTGGGCACCAGCTTCAACCAGCAACCTACCTACTTCAAGAGAAGTGATACGTTCTTCTTTTGGCAAGTCCATCTTATTTAGCATGATATAATAGGGCAACACGCCTGCAGCTATTTTGTCTCCCACTAGATGCACTAGTTCTGTCAAACTACGTTTATTTTCTTCCCACCTTGATTTTTCCGAATCAATCACGATGATTAAACCATGAGCACCTCTCAACACTACCTTTCTCTGTGCCACATGACGGTCTTGTCCAGGTACCGTAAAAATGTGATATTTCAAGTAAGGAAGTCCAGTCCTTTCGTTTCTTCCCAATCCAAACACAGCATGATCAAAAAAGAGCGTTCTACCAGTCGGATCTTCGAGCTTGAGGAATTTGTACACGGATTCCGGATTTTCCAAGGTCGCTAGAATCTTGAGAAGGGTAAGTGCAGTAGTTTTTCCCGCCATGGTCGGGCCCGCGTATACCAGCTTTACCACTGGCACGCCTTGATGGTCTTTTTTTACATGTGTAAATTGTGCAGATGTCAGCATAACTACCTCCATCACGATTTATTCCTTTACAACAGCATTCTTAGCTCTTTCTTCTTTCTCCAGATGAGAATTCATTAAGCCCATGCAAATGCAAGATTAATTATCTTTCTCCTTCTAGTCACTTACCACTGCAAGAATCCGGATTTTCGTCAGTGTACCGGTGACTCAGTACGATGGATGCCCCTATTTAATGCTTCCCTAGCAACCGTGATGAATATTTCTTTAATTTTTTCAGATGAATCCTCTTTTGCAGACGCTTCCGTAAAAAAACATCCATTGCCTTTCGCCCACGAGCGTCCTTCATCTGGAGCTACTTGACGCATCTCAGACGCTAAATCCACCTTATTCCCTACAACCATCGTAGGAATGGGACGTCCAACTTCTCGTATCATCTCTTGGAACCATCGACCCAGTGATTCATAACTAGGACGTGTAGTGATATCGTAAACAAGAATCACGCCATTTGCTCCCTTATAGTACTGTGGCCGCAGCCTACCATAGTGTTCTTGCCCTGCAGTATCAAAGCATAACAGCTTTACTTTTTGTCCATCTACCTCAATGTCAGTCGTAGTGATATCAACACCCAAGGTTGGCAAGTACTTGGGAGAAAAATATTCCTCGGCAAATTTTCTAATCAATGAGGTCTTTCCAGTTCCTGCATCACCTAATGCAATGATTTTTATCAAGAAAGATTCACTCATATCGTTACCCCTATACTCTCATCATCCTATCAAAGACCTAGCTTGGTCAAATCCCGAAGAGAACGCTTCATTTCATCAATGAATTCACTTCTTTCATCAGCTGGCTGTTCCTTGAATAATTCAATGAATAAAACCCTTCCATTCTCCATATAAAGTCTCGTATAATATTCTGGAGCTGGAAACAAGCCATCTGGCAAGCCTTCCATTGGCTCTAACTTAACAATTTCCTTGTTAAATAATTTGAGATGCTCTGTTAGTACAGAAAAGATAGTATCACCTATAATCACGATTTCCCTTACCATCCCAGGTACTTTTTCCATTTTTTCCAGTAACTTTGTTACTTTCTCTACGAGTTCGGCATTCACACCAGAAGTTGGTTGCACCTTCACCTCGGTTCTCAGTTGAGAGCTCGGTGGATGATGTTGAATGACCGCTGGTCGCGAGTCAACAACCGTGGAAGTAGACGGAGATACTGACTCACTAGTGCTGGGAACGTTCATCGAGCCCCCTCTCATCACGTTGGATGGTTCCGAAGAGAGAGCGACTTGTATCGACGAAGGGCTCGCAGAGGCAGACGGTGGAGATTGGCTTCGAGGCGTAACGCTTACTTGAGGAGCTGTTCTTGGAGTCGCTACAGGCGCCACCTTGGGTGCTGTCCCACGAGATGTTGCCGCCCTTGATGTTGCTGGGACGACTGCAGAGGATTCATCTACTGAGGCCAGACCGACGCCTTCGGAAATTGATGTTGTCCTTGCGCTATCTGGAATGACTTTTGGAACCAACTGTGGTCCAGAGGAAGGAGTTGCTGTGCTAGTTGATTCACTTTTGCTAGTCAGAGCAGCAGAACCAGAACTCCCAACTTGCCCCGTTGAAGATGATGAACCCAGTGTCTTCATCAATGTACCAAATGCCTTGGTCTCATTTCCTTGTTCAACACTAATGACCTTGTAAGTCAGGCCAAGCTCATTGCGCATCGATTGGGCGGCACGTGCAGAAATGAATTTGCGTCTTACAGGCGCACTCCGTCCTTTCCAAATAAAAATATGTTTTTTATCATGATCAATTAATAAATAAACTTGATCATCTGCCAAATCCTCGTAATTATTTACTTGAATGGGCTGGATCTCACCATCATCTTGAACAGTAAAACACTTCAACACTGCACTTACACCCTCATATCATTATTTCACGCTAATTGCTTGCGAAAGTAATGATGCTTCCACTTTTCGTTTTCGCTTATAACTTCCCTTCACTCCTCGATTCAATTTAAATGATTCTTGTTTATATGCATTATTAAAAAATGCCTTCTGATTACATAGCCGATTGATGAAGCATTGTTATGTTGTTATTTAGAAATCTAATTCCTTTAGAGCGTCAACAAGACTTTTTCCCACATCTTTCTCTGGTAGCACTCTTTTAGGATGATATTGATCCAAGATATTAACCAACTTAGCTGCAGTATCCAGCATCTTCATCCTAACGACTCCCAAGGTAGCTTCATCCGTCGTAACCACGACCAGAATTCCATTACCACTCTGTGCCGTGAGAATCTTACCAGATTCAAATTCAGCCACTAAAATCCCTAAATGTCCTAATTGCAAGGCACTTCCCTGCTCGGCTGCTGCCGTAAAGACTGCTGTGGCGATTGCACCAATGAAATCTTGTCCTTTCATGGTATCGCCAAGTAGGAGCTGTGAAACACGAGCGATGGTGAGACCTGTCCGATCACTTAGAACCACCATGAGAATGTTGTTATCCGCTTTTAGGAGACTGCGAAGAATTGAATGTATTTGTTTGTTAATTTCTGCGGACAATACAAAACGACCTCCAGTTATTAAGAAACCTTCATCTCGGAAGACACTTTCAATATACTTTCAATATATCCTTCGATCTTGGACTCTTTTTAAGGTTGTCTTTCTCATGGACTTTCTTCCTAACGACGCTTATATATTTAATCGTGCGGAGTGAACGCATGTGACGAGGTGATTCATTAGCAAAACGGTTTTTAGAAATTCAGACCTTTGAAATATTGGAAGATTGACAGATAGAACGTGATCAGAGGTACATTTTTATGGGAGATAAAGAAATTAAAGAGCAAATTCTGAAAAAGGTCGAGGCACTAAACGGCGCACCTTTCATTCTCAAGGATTTAGAGCATCTCAACGCGAGCTCAAAAACACTCCGAGAGACTTTAGAACGACTTGTCAAGGAAAACATTCTCTCGAAACGAGTGCTTGGAAGAATGAGCGTTTATTGGAAATCAGCGAACACAAGTGATCAGAAAAAGGCAAAGACCGCAAGCGAGATGCCATTCAATCAAAAAAACGGTTTTACTCCAGAAAAAAAGAGAATCAAGGACCTAGAGGCAGTCTTGTCATCGAAAAACAAGCAAATCAATCAGTTGGAACTAGAAATTAATGAATTACGAGAAGAAGTCATGGATTTACGAGCCAAGGTTAGAGAACTACAACTAGCAGAAGGAATTGATGACCCCTGGAAGGAAGTCGCAATGAGAATGGCGGAAATTCTCGCTGAAATGCGTGGGATGACCATAAAAGAAGTATTACTACATTTCGGAGTGAGAGAAGAAATGATTTAAATGATGAAGAACAGATGATTTTGCCATATAACGCTCCAAAAAATCTAGAAAGACAAGCTAACTAAAAATCGACCCAAAAATGAATTTTAGTTCTCCAAAAGTCAAGCTCATCGATAAAGTGGATTTGCGTACGTCTTTTTTAACCAATCTCAATCCTTTTTTAGGCCGAAACACTTCAAATTCTAACCCAATCTGACCACTAGAATACTCGGTAATGTAATCAAGAATCTCTAATGGTAGTTTTCCAAGTTCCCTAAATGGAGATTTTTTCGCACGGGACTGCAATATCACTTCAACAAATTGGCCATGATGAATGACCTTGCTGGTACAATCATTTTTCTCGGCATAAAACCTTATCATAATTGTAAAAACATCCAAATTAGGAATGATGGTCTTTTGCGGATTTACCAACACCAATCCTTGGCTAAGAAAAACCAAATATTGTAATTCATTAGCTTCAATGACCATGTAATTACTTTCTTTCAAGTAATTCGATTTTTTCACGGACTTTAAGGCTTTATTAAGCAAACTTGACGAGAATGGCCTTTTTTTCTGTTTTTTTCTCGTTAGAACTGAAATGAAATCATCTAACAGAATGTATATATCATTCGGAATGTGTTCTCTGGATTCTGCTTTGATGAGATGGTCAATTCTCGTACCATAACAAAATTCTGGTAATTTTTTCCTAAATTCATCATTCAACATAAGAATATCCAAGTATCGTCGATCTTCACATTTAGGTCTGAGAATGCATACTACTCTATTCGATTCACAATCATTTTTACAAAAATCAAGTCTTTCTGCCAGCATCTGATGCCAGATTGTTTCGTCCTCGGTCGCGCCACGACTATTGAAAGCAATCGACAACACTTGCATGAAAGGCTCATCAACTTTCGCTAAAAATTTCACTAAATTCTTGTCAGAAGTCCCTGACTCTTTAGAAAGATGATCAATGACGGGATTACTTTCTTTCAATCTTTCTGGTGCACTTTTTTTGATGTTCATCCTCACTTCACGCCTAGTGTTACGGGTTCAAGAGTTGTTTTCCTAGGGAACCTTTTAACGAGGTCTCCCAACAAGATTTCTAACGATATGACATCCTCATAACAATCATCACATCCATCCTCATAGCATAGACATCCTCATGGACATTTATTCACCATAAAGACTGATGGTTGTAGCAAGAAGAGCGGGTGTCTCTTGTCGTGGATCCAGCCCATTATCATTCACCGTGGAAGGCTCCTACAAGTCCCATTTGGAATGGTGCACAATCATCCTCCAGAGTACCGTTCCTTCTCATAGAATCGCCATTAACCTGATGGTACCACATCCAACCGCGATGATGACGATCTCTTCATTCTTCCGTTTCCTCATCTTTCAGTAAAGAATGAATTTTCTTGTTGTGAGCCTCATTGCCGGAGTCCTTACTCTTTAGGACGGGGAGGATGTCAAACTATTCACGTTCCAATTCTAATCATCAAACTTGACCTTCTCCATAATACCATTTCTTCTCAACAGAACAAAAAGCTTTTCATACATCACTCAAAAATCTCAAAATCAAGAATGCACCAAGCGTTTACCAGATTCATGACATCCTCATCTTTCAATAGTCCTTCAGAGATGAAAAATGGGATGAACAGAACGCCCATCTCTTCCCAAAGGAAACTCAGGCCTAAATGAATGGCAAAAAACATCAATCTAAAATAACGGTATGATCAGAGAGCATTATCCATAATTATCTTCCACTTCATCCTAACCCAGAATTTCTCCCGGCCACCACTCACACCATCATCAATGATGAAACAACTATTTGGTCAAAAGACACATTCTATTAAAAAGAACAATGCATCAACATTACTTAGCCAGACAAGGAGATTCATCAGTCAAGTGATAACGATGACAGCAAGAAACACTTTTAAATGGAACAACTTAGAAATATCCTACATTGATGAAGGAAGAGGGGAGACAATCGTGCTCATTCACGCGTTTCCTCTCAATGCAAGGATGTGGGAACATCAAATCGTCGCTTTACGTGATGATTTTCGAGTGATTGCCCTAGATTTACCAGGGTTCGGAATGTCACATCCAGCACCAACGATTCTTTCCATGGAACTAGCTGCTGATGTAGTTAATGCGCTCGCAGAACATCTCCAAATTGAAAGACTGATCATTGGCGGACTATCAATGGGCGGATATGTCACGATGGCATTTGCAAGAAAGTATCCTGAAATGATTGAACGAATGATCCTTGCCAACACGAGAGCCACTGCCGACACGGAAGAAGCACGACAAAAAAGGGAAGCTATCACTACAAAAGTTCTGAATGAAGGAACTGAATTTTTCATCAGCGAGTTACTAGATCACCTTCTAGGAGAAACTACAAAAAAAACGCATCCAGACATCGTAGCCAAAGTAAAAACGTTGATGACGGAAGCAACACCGTCAGCAATAGCCGCCGCACAACGAGGAGTGGCAAGACGACGTGATTCTTTCGATACGCTTCAACGGATAGATGTACCTGCATTAGTAATTGCTTCAGATGAAGACATCATCACTCCTAAATCAGAGGCGGAAGCAATGACGAAGTCATTAAAATCAGCGACCCTTTTCACGATTGGAAAATGTGGTCACTTGTCCAACATCGAGGCACCAAAACAATTTAATATCGCTTTAAAATCATTCATTATGAGTGATGTAGAATGAGCGTAAAAACGGACGGAACCGTGAATGCTGAACAAAAAGGATTCAAGCATGTACATGCCGTCTTTTTTTCTTCATTAACCGTTGAAGAAACAAAAAAATTCTTGGATGAATCCACAAAAAGAACAAAATTCTTAAAAATCACTGAGACATCACATCATTTTCATTTTAGTTTCTTAATGAACAAGAAAACAAAAATGAAAATCCAGAAAAAAATCACAACACCAAAAAGTACAATTTCATTTGAAAAAGAATTATTTCCCTTCTACCACGTTATTATGGTATTTTCAGCTCTCAAGACGGGAACGATTGTAAATATATTCACCAAAAGAAATAAGAGCAATGAATGGAACCGAATCATATGGTTAAATGGAGCTATCGTCTATTTCATCACGGCTCTTCTATATGGCAGCATTTTTTATTGGTATTGGAAGGTAAAACAGTTAGATTCACCAATTCTTTTGATGTTGCTACTAATGATACTCGTGATCTCAATTGTCTATTGGAAAACTACAGAACAATTCAGATATTGGATCTTCGGCATAAAAATACCAATCATCGATTTGATGAAAACAACTTCAATTAAGGCACAAATGAAAAAAACTGGTAAGAATCATTTTTTTCATCAAACGAAATCACCATCTAACAAGTGATAGATTTTAGAACGGAATGAACTTTTTCGTTGAACTCTTCAGGACAGAGAGACTGAATGTGATGCGCTCGAGCCATGGGTTGCGTCCCTAACGGTGCATCAATGGTAATGAATATTGATTTTGGTATATTCTCATAAAGGAGTTTCGATCGATGAATTGACACTACTGGATCTTGTGGACACGCTACAATGATGGTAGGAATGTCGCCTCGCGTCAACGGAACTGCCAATCTATCTGGTAAAACCGCTGGTGATACTAGAAGTAAGAGTCTTACTCGGGACTCTTCGCTCTTGATCAGCTCATTCACGACAGCTGCTCCCCAGGACAAGCCTCCAAGTGCAAAGTGTTCGACAGACAAGGATTTTATTAACTCCATTACAATTTTTGCTTGTTCAGACGTCCCTGGCCGTTTAGTGTTCGAATGCTTAGAGCGTGATTTCCCATATCCAACCAAATCTAGAGCATGGGGATGCAAGCATCGTGCCAGAGCTTCCATGTTGTGCTTCCAGACTTGCCAACCATTGAATTGTGGATCAGCCCCATGTAACAAGAAGATCGGTAACTTACCCATTGCTTCAGGCACGTGAACAAAATGAATCACGTCATCTCCAACACCTTTTTCCTTGAACTCAAAACTCATCATTCTCACCAAGTTAACGTTAGTAAACGCGTAGTTTTTAAATTTAAACAGTGCGTAGGTATCGTGAACACGAACATTAGGTGAGGAATTTAACGATGGAAATCGATAACATCCGCTATCGAGTGGCTGTTCCGGAGGATCACGAAAAAGTAATTGAATTTGCATTACAGGCCTTGTATGATGCAAAATTACCTAAGTTTGCGCAAGATGTCGGCGATGAACTAATTGAAAGAATCAAATCTGGCGAAGCCGGCAACGTCATCATTGCTGAAGATCTGACAGCTGGTAACAAAATAGTAGGATATCTAGAAATTGACTCCAATCGATCAAAGAAAGGAAAAGCCTTCTACATTGGTGCCATCTACGTGTTACCAGAATATCGACGAAAGCACGTCGGAAAAAATCTGTTCAATACAATGCTCAGAGAAAAATGCAAGAATAATGAACAAATACGAGTGGAGGCATTAACTGAATCTGAAATGCGATTTTGGAAGCGACTAGGTTTCAGAATCCATCATTATGCCTTATTCTTTAACCCTAATGAATGAAAAGGCGACCATTCATTGAGAGCAAGCATCCATCCATCCAAGTAACTGGAATGATGACACATTTTTTCTTTTTTCATCTTTTTACAGTTATTGCTATTAAAATCAACAGAGGCCTCAAAAAATGAAAATGATACATTTTTACTGGAATGATGGCTCGTTACAACATTATCCCGGGATCAAAGATCATCCAGAAAATCCGTCACGAATGAAAGTTCTCTTAGAATGGGCCCGAAAAAACATTGAACATTGCAACGTGACAGAGATAAAAGAACCAGCATCGCGACAACTCCTCAAGCTTGTACACTCAGATTCGCTCATTGATCGAGTGGCACTTTCAGAACGTCAAACAATCTGGTTCACTCCAGACACTGGCACATCTCCATACACCTATCATGCTGCGCTAACAGCAGTAAATGCCGGAATAAGTGCTCTAGAAAATGCTGACAAAACAAGATTAGCATTTGCTCTCGTTCGGCCACCAGGACATCACGCTAATAGACGACAAGCACGAGGTTTTTGTTATTTTAACAACATCGCCATTGCTGCTGCCACATATCTTGTTGAACACCCCAAGAGTAAGGTTGCCATTATCGACATTGACCATCATTATGGTGATGGAACTGCTGAAATCTTCTATACAGATCACCGAGTCTTATATATTTCTTACCACGCTGATCCAATGATTTCTTACCCTGGAACGGGATATCTTGATGAAATCGGAACTGGAGAAGGAACCGGATATAATATCTGTCTTCCCTTGCCTCCAAGAGTTCGGCCATCTGATTACAAATTGGCAACCAATGAAGTAGTTAGACCCATCATCAAACAATTCAAGCCATCCATCTTACTTATATCCGTGGGATTTGACGCTTACGAGCGTGATCCAATTGGAGTCTTGGGCTTAACTCCCCAAGGATTTCAGTACTTAGGACAAGAAATGAAGAAAATGGGACAAGAATTACAGATTCCCATTGCTTGCTATCTTGAGGGCGGATATGCTATTTCAATGCTTCCAACATTGCTAGAAGCATTTCTCACACCCTGGATTCAAAAACAAGTAAAAATGATTGATCATTTCCAAGAAAGTTATGACAAACAAACAAGTAAAATGATCAAATCCGTGAAACAAATATTAGATGATTATTGGACCATTTGATGGAGAAAATTAAAAACACGAAAAAAACTAAAGTGGAAATGGGGAAAATTACTGATCCTATCCATTTTAAACAGGCTTGATGTGACCCCATTTTTGCAAAGCTTCTGCCAATTCTGGATGATGTCGTGCTTTTTCTTCTAGAGGCGTCCCTTCCTTCCAAGCTTCAATGGCTTGAATGGTGGCTTTGGCTCCAGCAAAGGTACCACCTGGATGGCCATGAATGCCGCCACCTACTTGAAGGACAAGATCCATTGTATTATATATTCGCAATACCTCTGGTAACACCCCAGGATGAAGCCCGCCAGAGGCAACAGGAAGAGTAGGTTTCAAGTGACCCCATTTTTGGGGCAACCTTACAAGAGGAATTTCTTCTACCTCTGACTGAAGAAGGAGCTCCTTCATTGCTAACACATCCTTCTTGGGACTATCCAGCTTGCCAACCACGGTACCAATATGAAGATTGTCGACACCAATTAATCGTAACAATTTTGCAAGGAATAGCATTGAAATGCCGTGGGTCGCGTGCTTCGTAAAGGCGGCATGCATTGCCCGGTGAGCATGAATTGCCATATCAAGATCATCTGCCAGTTCCCGTATTGTTTGAACAGCTGAAAACCCCACAGTCACCACATCAACCATAAAATACTTGAAACCATACTCGTGTATCTCCTTAATCCGTTTTTCCATTTCCTTAGTCTCAGCCGTCACGTTAATGAAGGCGTCTTTCACATCTCCCGTCTCTTTTTCAACTTTTTCCCTTACTTTGGCCAGCTTTCTCACTCGATCAGAAAACTTGTTAAAACTCTGGTTTGTCAAGTTCTCATCATCCTTGATGACATCGATGCCGCCACGCCAAGCTCCCTCAGCAACTTTTGTATGCTGATCAGCACTCATACCTATCTTTGGTTTTGGAACCGTTGCTGTAATGGGACCTTCAGGTTTCTTGAAAATCTTCGTTATTGCGTCAACTCCGTATTTTGGGCCTTTAAATGATTTCAAGTATTCCGATGGGAGAGTCGCATCAATGAGTCTTAGGTTCTTCAAGGCTTTCATTCCAAAAATATTTCCAGCTATTCCAGAAAGCAACTGAGGGACATTTCCCTTTTCCCACAAAACCCAAGGATACGCCACTTTCACGTGATGATCATCAAACCAAAAAGAACGAGCACGCATCTCATAAATTTGTTGATCAAGTGTCGTCAAAGTCGTCCAAGTCCCCACTGAACTTTCAGATGCAATTCTTCCAACGGCGTCCTCTGTCAAGATTCCTTTAGACGGGTCAAAATAAAATAAAACCACGATATCGTTCTTTTCAGGCTGATACCTTAAATCAATAAAATCATGATACCATTCTACCT
>JAJRXH010000416.1 GCA_024276395.1 archaeon | reverse complement strand
ATAAAGAAAAGGCATACTAAGGATATCAGGTCTTGATTGGGAGTTGGTTGAAGGCTTTGAATTCTACTTTTCGAACTTCAGCCTTATCTTCACGGAAATTTATCATCAAAACTAGTTCTTCTTTCGGTCCAAGGCTAACAATGGTATAAAATAAGTGCCTTAGCACTGGATAATGATCCAACATGAACTTGACATCATACTGTATTTCATCCCAGTCGATTTTTTCGGGGCTTGGTACCTTGTTGGTGTGTTCTCCACCTTGTTTCTTGAAAGATGTTAAGGCTTGCATTACTTCTTCCTTAATTTTATTAAAATCAGCCATTTAGATCACCACTTTCTAGGAGCATGGTGTTTTAGATAAGAATGCCGCAATCTTCTTTTAGCGTTAGAAGAGTTTAAATGATCTTCGTCCATTAAGACGATTGTTTGAATGTTCTTAAAAATGTGAAGGTTTGTGATTCATTTCCAGCTGCCTAATTCCATAATAGAGTTTTTTTACATGGTTTCATCCTACCATCTTCGGAAGTATCGAATAGTTTTTTAACTTGTCTTCTCAACTATTGGATAGAGACAAGAAGGACAACATTTTTGCATGTTTTTGGATTCTTCGTTGCGAGGCTAGCAAGTATGGATGAGTTTACTGAAAATCCTTTCCCTAGTCGGCCACACGTGATTTTTCGGCAAATTAAGCAACGATTAGTGAACAAATTACCTAACTTGTCTTCCGAGGATGATATGTCCTTGCAGTTGTGGTTGGATATTCTCAAGCTGATTTGGTTTGCTCAGTTATTGCCTCAACACTTGAAAAAGAGGGAGTTAAAGGAAATCATTGCTAACCTCCCCATAAAGAAAACTGTTGGAAATAAAATTCTAAAAAAATCTCTTAGTATGAGAAATCTTTGGGAAAGTGGTCATTGGGTTCCAGAATTTGCACCTTTTCTTGACTGGCTGTTACATGAACAACTGATAGAATGTGAAGTAGGATATTTATTTTTAGAATGGCTTCTAAATTCAGATCAAAAGGATTTTTATCGTTCATTTTTTATGCAGTGGCCTGATGCTCCTTGTGATGTAGTTCGTCCCGTGATTAAAACGTGGTTTGATAAGCACGGTTTTGACTGGTTTGAATGGGCAATCGATGCGGATTGTTTTGGCGAGGTTTTAGATACTTGGCAGGTATGGGAGTTAGTACTTGATATTGGTGTGGCTTGTGAGTCCTTGCAGTGGAAGAGTTTCCTAGAACGTCGTGATTTGTTGGTGAATTCGTGGGCCAAGTTAACCCAAAAGGGCGTTGAGTTTGGATGGTATTCAATAAATGATACACTGGTCTTTCTTGCATATTGGACCACTACCGTGAATATGCTAAATGAGGATGTTAGGACATCTTGGGAAAAATTGATGGATTCCGTACCAGAGAATTCTCCGTGGTGGGAATGGCTCCTTAAAGGATGGCAAGAGTTACTTCAGGGGAGAAGAAGACTTCCGGAATTTGTTGCTGGATCCAAGGTTCGCTCAGTTCATCACCTTTTATCCTGTCTGGCTGCTATCAAGAATCCTTTAGTTCGAGAAATGACGTGGAATGTGTTCGGTTTTGCCTTGAAATCAATACTGTTGCGTACGCCTTCGAGCTGGGATTTAGATGCAGAATGGGATGTTTTGCTACAACTTATTTTTAGGAACGTGACTTCTCGGAGTTTTCAAGGAGAGATGACTAGACGTCATTATCAATTATGGCGGTCTTGGTTAGAAAGAAAATTGGCAACTTTGAGGCCGATTTTACCAGATGTGGGTCATTCATTGCTTGAAATTGTTTGTCTGGAATGGCCGGACCTGGATGTCCCAGTTGAATGGATTTTAGGTACAACGAGATTATTAAGAGCCTTCATTCCGCCATCAGAACTTGAAAATTTGTTAGAATCATTAGAATATCTCTTATCTCAGAGCAGTAATCTTTCTGATGATGTCAAAGAAATCATCATCAATGATTGGAGTTATTCTGTGTTCTAGAATTCTAGTTCAATTGTTGTTCGTTCTTATCTCTTGATGAACGAAATCAATCCTTCTAGTATCTTCCGTTCTTTGCTTCCAATGTCGAGTGCTTCGATGATAGTCTGTCCTAATAGTATTAATTCATCTTTACTTTCCTGATATTGTTCTAACTTTTTCATCAAAACTTCTTCGTTACCTTCTTCCCACATCATTGCAAGATGATGTAGTAATTCTATAGGTTCCAGAGATAAATTAATGGTATTTTCGTTTAGTTTGTATTTTTGCCTTTCATGTGGTCCTAGTATGGTGATGTTTCCTTTATCTTTTTTTATCCACTCGGTTTGCTTCCATAGATGTTCAAGTGAAACTCCAGTACTTTGGGCTAATTTTTTTGCCTCGTCAAAGGGTACTGATTTGTCTTGAAAGCACCACCGCCACATCACGTAAAATTGTGTTAGAGGAGACAACTTTGTAGTAGTTTTGCTCTTTAGTAACCTTGATATTGCGTGGGCAACAGCTACTTGTCGAATATCTTCTAGAATTTGTTCAGCGGTAATGATTCGTCCCTTGTTATCAATTACTTTTTCGTACATCCCATAAGCTTCCAAACCGCATCCCATCACAGCAATGAAGAAATCCGCTCCAGAAATATTTTCTTTCCAGAATGATTGCATTTTTTCATCGAAAATTTGAACAAGAACTTGTTGTATTTCAGAGTGAATCCCCAGTGGTTTTTTTTGGAATTTTCGAGCAATGATATAGGTAGTCGATGATAGAGCTGCCGATGATCGAGCTCTTAATCGACCTTTTTGTTCACTAGCAATTGGCCAAGCTGCTGTTATGGTTAATCCTGACTGTAGTAATGCATTGATGACGGCCTCCCATCCTCTAGTTGTTTTATGTGCATAGAGAATGATTGCTATTCCATTAGGTTTGAGTACTCGATGTATTTCTTTAAAAGCTTTTGTCAGTTCTTGCTCGAAGACTTTCTTTGCATTTCGGAGTGTAGTTTTATGGTCATAGGCTACTAAGTCTTCTTTTTTTGGCACGGTACTTGAATAGAATAAGTCGGGATAGAAATCTCCAACTAAGCGTTTCAGCCACACGTAGAAAAAGTCAGAGAGATATGAATAGGGGACATTATCATAATAAGGCGGATCCGTGAACACGGCATCGAAACTAGAATCTTTGAATGGAAGATTGGTAGCACTTGCCCTTGTGATGGCAGCGACTGGTTTCTCAACAGTAATTAAGTGGGTCAGTGCCTCGACAAGGGTATTTAGTCTTCTTTCCCATGTGCCACCGTGATTTCCCATTGTATTATTTTCTAAATAGTTCCAAATCATTGAGAATGCTTGTCGTCCAAATATTTCAGCTAGAGATTCGCTTTCTGGAACCCATCTGTTCAATATGCTGCTATATCGAGTGATGTCTGCTAGTAATAAACTTAGATAACTAATGATGACTTTTACTAATTCTTTATCCATTGAAGATGACATTAATTTTTTCTTTGCTTCAAGAATTTTGTCCATTATTACAATTAGAGTCAATTTTTGTCTGGCATTGAATAAATCTTGCCATTCAAGAAATCCGTATCGTTGTACACGGAATCCCAATGTATCTTTTGGGGGTAATTTTTCAGCTGGTAAGGGGAAAAAGCCGTGCTTGCGTTGGAACTCATTCAGTTTCTCGTGAAGTTTTTGTTCTGCTAGTTGATAATGTTGGAAATCTTGTTTCCGAGGGAGTCGATAAACCTTTTTTCCAGTTGTTTTGTTTTTTTCCACCACGGTGATGATGGATGAATGAACTTCCTTGTTCTTGAAGGATTGTCTGACCATTTTGGCTGGTATTATCGTGTGACATGATGGACAGGTCACATTTGCTCTTGATACCGTTCCTTCGTCAGGGTTGAAGGCTTTTGTCTCTGAATTCTGGTTTTTTTCATTCTCCATTTCAATGATAGTAAACTGGATCTTTCTCTGGGTAATGTGAGGTCGAAGAAAAATTTTTTTGTTTTTCTTTTTAGCAATCCAATGGTGTTTTAGCAAGGGAATTTGTATCTTGCAGCCTGGGTTAGGACATTGAATGAACCAACTCCACAAGTATCCAATGATATCAGCTTTTTGGTCAGTCTTCACGTCATTGTTTTTCTCTTCTGGTAGCTTATTGATCTGTTCCATTTCACGACGGGATTGTTCGAGAACAAAGATGCTCCATCTTCTTAAGTGTTCTAACAGAGAATGTTTATATTTTTGAGGATATTCAAGGGTACATT
>JAJRXH010000415.1 GCA_024276395.1 archaeon | reverse complement strand
CTGCCATCACTTCGCAATACAAGGAAAATTGATGATCTCAATTGACCAATAATCAAAATTCTTCCCTATAACCATTTGACCATATTCTCCATCGTGCCCAGGAGGATAATACCCATAATTTCCAGATTTTACCATGGATATAGCTTCTATTAATTCAGAAGGAATTTGCTTCCGTGCCAGTTCACTAACAATTTCGTCAACGGATTTTCTCCACAATTCAACCTCTGGCCCTAAAATTTGAATGACTTGCTCATACAAAGAAAGAACCTTCTTTGATGTTGGGGATTTAATTCCGAGAACAAATCCTATGATATCAATGAGGGGAATTAAATGCAAAAATTCTTGTGAAGGCTTAAAACTCTTGTCATCTAAAGCCAATTGCTTGACTTGATGATCGTGTATTTCCTTGATCCTTTGAAGGACTCCGATGGTAAGACGCTTCCCGCACAATGGACATTTTTCATTTTTTGGCACGAAATTTGGAGAAAAAGCACAAAAACCTCCTGCTCGATGCAATTTCCCATCTTTTCTACCTTTTCGATGACCTGTAAGGAAATATCTACCCTCAGCTGGTGGAAATTCTGCCGTAAAGCGAATTTTTCTGTACCTTAACGCGTTAATGATGTTTTTATAATTAACTCTACCGTTTACCTCTAACACGCTAAATTCTCGCCCGATACGGTGTAACTGAGGCGAGTGGGCATCTGAATTGGAAAGAAGAGCACGTGTTTCGAGTTGTGGGATGTAAGCCAAGAGTTCAGGATCCGCTGATAGTCCAGTCTCGACCACCCGAATGACTTCACTCGATGAACCAAAGAAATCTTCCAGCAAGTTCACCCGAACATCCGAACCAAATACACCAGTGGGAGTCATCACGTGCGCTGGAATGATCTCAATCAAGGAATCCAAGCATTGAATGGCGAATATCCGGTCGGACACTTCATCAGAGCTTTGACAGGTGATGAATGGCCTTGCCATCGTTTGATGCTTGACACTCCACTTAGATAGCAAATCTTGTAGTTCCTTTACTCTCGTGGGATCTGGAAAAAGTACTAACACGTGAACTTGCTTTCTTCTCTTGCCAATTGGAGCCGTGAAAATGAGCTCTGTCTGTAACACGTATTGAACATTACCTCCACCCTTTTGCTCCCACACTCCAGTTCCTACTTCTTCAAGAAATTCCATTAACAATTGAAGCCAAGGGTCAAATTGACAATCTCCAGTCCCCAGTAACTGAATTCCCTTAAGAGGCATCGATTTTTCTGCTTGTCGAAAGCGATTCAACACTCTTTTTAATACGGCTTCTCTGGAGCCCAAGCTCGATGCCGATTTCTGACTAGCGCCTCCAGCAAATGAAGAATGACAATGCAAGTCAGCTGCAACCAAACCCATCATTCGACCCTCATGGTGACTCAGAAAATAACAATTCAGTTATGATAAGAATGAGGCGTTCAGATATCTTATTAGACATTTCCAATGCCACTGTCTGAAGATTTTCTGATATGATTCCAGAATATGCAGAGACTAGAGATGTCAAGGCTCGTCTCTGTTTTTCAAAACCATTCAATATTTCATTCATCTTGATGGGATGCTCAGCAGATTGTTCAAAAATGCTGACATCGAACGCTCCGAGAATATCCCAAAACCATTCTGGCAGCTGTTCATCTCTCTTTGACTTGAAAAATTGAGTTGTTACCAAGTTGATGAGATCAAGGTGATTCCACAACACTAGATGAAGAGGATTGATGTGATCTCTCCACCGACGATAAATCTCTTTTGCAGGAGGGTTCACTGATATTTTCTTGTTTCTTTGAATCATACTCTTTTCATAAGATGTCGTCCTTGGAAACACGTGAGGAAGAGATACCGGTGATAACGGAGAACTCAAGAGATCAGATGGCTTGGAAATCTGAACACCTTCATCTATGAGTAATCTTAACTTATCAATGACAGTAAAATCACTGGTCATCAACCGTTCTTCTAAAATCAAGACGGGTGGACGCATCATTTCCCTCGTGTAATTCTTCACAGAAACTAAGAAATCTTGTACCGTTGATTCATTCACTTCTAACAGCTTAACACTAAGGGGAAGATTTACGGGAATGAGTTTCACACGACGATCAATAGTTGTTGCTGTGAAGTATGGTAAGGCTCCTCTTAGTTTTACTCCCAATGCACTCTCAGATATGAATGTACGATACACGCCAAGATCTTGTAGTATCCGAAGAATCGCCCTATCAATTGCCAATTCTGGCGGATGAAAATAATGAGGATCAATGAGATCGGGAAAGTGATGTTGACATATTGTTTTACCACTATGAACTTGATGTTGGGCTTGAATGGCATCAAGTAATGGCAAGATCACTTTAAAAGCCGTGGAGGGAATCAACTCCACGATCCCATTCAACAAGTGATCCATTAGAATCTGCAATAACTTGGGAGCACTTTCGCTCATTGCATTCAAAGCTACCGAAGGCAAGCTTAAACCAACGGACATCTTACCTCCGCGATGCAAGCCCAATGAATGAAACTCTTTCAAAAAGGGAACATATTCAGCCGTGGCCATTGCTTGAAACAAGCCTTCGTCCCGCGAAATGGCTGAAGAATCTCCCCAATATAGCAAAAGATGGATTTTTAGTGAATTGATCTCTTGATCCGTGATTTCCATGGGTATCATCTAACACATCTTTGCTTAATTCGGGAAAAAATACCTTAATCACTAAATTATCTTCGACATCTAATGAGTAATGACCTTGATTGGCCTTACTTTCACAATAATCCGAATTTCACCAGGTTTCAATGGAAAATTTCTAGAGCCCGTATATTTTTCAGCTAACGTGTTAATGTGTTCTCTTGCACCTTGTTCCGTGATGGCAATGACTTTTCCGATGATAGTTAAGTAACGATAAGGATTATTCGAATCAATTATGCACAAGGACACAATTGGAACATTCTCCATGTTTCGGGCTTTGACCCTTCCTCTTGCTGTATTAAGACGAACTAGATTATTCTCCACATCATAATCCACCCACATCGGCGTGTTATGAGGTGATCCATCCACATTCACCGTGGCTACTGCTGCCACGTGCTTACCCAGTAGCAAATCAAGATGTGATTCTGGTATCTTAGCTTCCATTCTCCTCATCAGCTCCCACCATCATCTTTTTGTTAAAAAACGTTTCTTTTCGATGGATGATACGTGAGAACACATGGACATCAAAAGTTATCAAGCTATCATCTTTGACTGCGATGGAGTAATCGTTGATTCTGAGCCATTAAGTTGTGGAGCTTGGAACATTGTTTTTGAGAGAGAATATGGAATTTGCATTGGCACTGACTACACTCAAATACTAGGAAAAAATTCAAGAGATACAGCCATTTACTATCTAAAGAAACATCACTTACCAGTTAATGATGATATCATCAAAAAACTGACAATACTAAAAGAAAAAGTTTACCTTGAAATAGCTGAGGGAAAGCTACAGCCCATTCCAGGTGTTCAAAGATTCTTGAAGGAATGCAAGGAGAAAAAATTGAAATTAGCCGTGGCATCATCAGGCACGATTGAAAAAATCACCTTTAATCTTAAACAAGTAAACCTATTAGAATGGTTTGATGCTCTGGTAGGAACCAACAATCAGCTTAGAGGCAAGCCGCATCCAGACGTTTTCCTTGAGGCCGCAAGATCATTAAAAATTCATCCACGAAAATGCATTGTTCTAGAAGATACACCAAATGGGATCGTTGCAGCCAAGAAAGCTGAAATGTTTACCATCGCACTTACCACGACTTTTCCATCGAACAAGCTGAAGCAAGCAGACGCCATTTTTAACACTTACGATGAATTAATGACCAATTTATTCCAAAAAGATCCTCCAAGGGAAAGCAAGTGTGATAATAACTAACTAACACATCAATATCACCTAAATATTGGAGGCAAACCAACTTCTACCTCCTTTTTTCATCATTTTAACTCAACCCATCATAAAAATCAGTAAATAGAAAGAAGGGAAACATCTAAGCATAGCCAGTCAACATCCAAAATTAACTTTTTTCTTAGGGTCATTTCTCGTCAAGTAATGAATTTTACTCTGGTTATTCCAGATAAAAACACAATACTTTTGAATCACAACAAATTCAACTTTCCAATTCCTAGGAACGATACTTAATGGAAAATAAAAAAGAGGAAGGAAGAGCCAAGACCTTGCTGAAGGATTAATCTAAATATCTCTGCTACTAAAATCATCCCATCCATCAGCAAGGAATTAACGACGCAATTTTGGATCCATAACATCCCTAAGGCCGTCTCCAATCAGGTTGAACCCTAACACGATAAGGAAAATGAACAAGCCTGGAAAGAATACGATCCAAGGAGCCTGCAAGAAGTAACGTAGTCCATCAGAAATCATCCTTCCAAGTTCTGCGTCACCAGCATTCGCTCCAAAGCCAATGAAACTCAGACCAGCTGCAGTCAATACTACGCTGCCTAGATCAAGAGTTACTGCTACTAATAGGGGGTAGATTGCATTAGGAAGAATGTGTCTAAATATGATTCTCAGATCGCTAAGGCCTAAAGCCCTAGCGGCCTCTACATAGAGCCGATTCTTCTCCGCAAGCACCTGCCCTCTTACAATCCGAGCATACCCAGACCACCACACGGCAATGAGGGCCAATGATAAGTTAAACATGCTCCGACCCAAAGCAGCGGCGATTGCCATTGCTAGAATAAGTCCTGGGAATGCAAAGAACACGTCAGTAATCCGCATTAAAATCTGATCTACATACTTACCATAATATCCAGCAAAAGCTCCCAGACTTGTACCAATGATCACACTTGCTGCTACTACCCAAAGAGCTAGGGCTAAATCTAACTGAAGTGCCCATAAAATTCGACTAAAAATGTCTCCACCACTCTCATCCGTGCCAAATATGTGAATGCGGCCGTCTGGCTGGAGATACTGATAAGCAATCTTAATCTTATAATCTTTCGTAAGAAGAAGGACATCTATCAAGCCATCATTACTCAAATCTGCAAAAATTAAATCATAATATGTCTTCGAGGTAACTTGCGGAAATTCAAAAGTTACAGATTTCTCATTCGTGTTTAACTGAACAAAATTAGGGTTACTCTTGATACCGAACGCTGAATAGAAATAGTAATGCCCAGACTCAAAAATGATGATCATATCATTACGATCATCCCGATCTACCTTACTAAAAACAACTCGCATTGGCCCTTCGCCCTCTAGCTCTGATACATCAAGTTTCTCGTCGTAAATATTCTTAGGAGCACTTGGTAACAATGAAAAACTTGCATTTTGACCTGAATTTTTAAGGGAGTTTATCAGAACATCAATTTGCTTATCTGGTGTTCCTACCACGATGTCATCACGACCATCCGAGTCATAATCGACTATTGTCGGTTTAATGAACCCTGTGCGCTGATATTCACTGCCATCAACCACGAGTGGCGAAAAAGATGTCCATTG
>JAJRXH010000414.1 GCA_024276395.1 archaeon | reverse complement strand
GTCGATCTAGTAGGCGTGTCGTCCACGCTACAAATTCCCAGAATTGATGTTTTGGGAAGAGATTGAAACTTTCCAATTCTTTTTTTATTTTAGCTGAGATGAAGTGCACTGCCTGAGTGATGGTATGAGGAGGAATGTCTTGAGCTAGTTGTGGATGTTTTTGGCAGCCAACTAACAAGCATGCAAGTCCCACGGCTGTTGGTCGGAGAATGAGAGTCAATACATCGTTTTTCGTGGCAAGAAAAGTGATGGGATCCACGTTCCAGCATCCATTGCTTCGCTGTGCCATCACGAAGGTTTTCCATAGTTTATCAAAGACTAGAATGAGTTCTGGGACGAGGATGAAAACCTTTCCAGTTAGGACGAAATCTTCAGTTAGCTGAAAGAGATCACCTACTCGTTCGATGGTTCTTGTTGGTAGGTGAAAAGAAAATACATCTCCAGCATTTTTTGGTGCAAGAAGCGGTAAAAAGTGATGAACTGGTGATGTGCTTGAATTGGTCATTGTTGTTCATGATTCTTAGAGGGTCAGATGTTAATGAATGTTGCTACCATTTAGAGCTAAAATATTTAATTGTTAGCGTCTTGTCGTTGAGATGACAATGGGGGCAACCATAGTTGGCGACTAACGTCAAGGAATATATTAAAACTGTGCGTAAGCAATTAAGTCAATACCAGAAAAATGACGATTGGAAGGCTTTTTTTGACACTTGCATCTCTTCAAGCATTGAATTGTTTCGATACCAAGAATGGAAGGAATCTTCAAGAATTCTTCGGGAAGGCCTGAAACGTTCTGACAAGATGAGGAAAGGTCGTGAGGCCTACTTGCAGACCATCGAAAGGATGAAAGCCTATTATTATTTTTTTGAGGGATTGGCGACAACAGATGATAACGTGCGTCATAAAAAATGGCAAGAATGTCTTGATATTTTAGAATCTCTTGAATTCATTCCAGAGGATATTAACGTGTTGGCGCCGTGTTATCAGCATCTCATTCAAAAGAGCTCCACGCCAGAAGAAATTTTCGTGTTGTTGATCCGATATTTAGATGTGGCGGTACGCGATGAAGTGCTCAAGTATGTTCATGAGCAAATAGGATCTTATCAATCCTACTTGGAGGATATGTCAAGACGACATCTTCAATTGGAGAACTTGTTGATGAACATCACGAACATTCCACTTCTCCAGATATGGAAGGCTTATTGGGTTTTAATGCGTTTTAAATGGGTGATTCAAGATCATTATGGGGTCATGGCCATTGCTGACAGCATTCAGGCCTTCTTGGAGAGCATTGTCGATGAGATACCTTTCAATGAATTGGTGAATTCACATCAGTGGGCATTTTATTCTTCGTTATACCTGCGTGCCTATGAAGAGACAATCCGTTGGATAAATAACATCTCAAAGTACATCCGTTACCAGCCATATTTCATCCGTGAAAATGAAATGATTTTAGAAATGCACTTGAAAATACTCGAATTTAATGGAGATGTGCTGGGTGAATGGGATGAGGTCATATCTTATGGTTTCCCAGTTCTTGAATTTCTCGAATCCCCTCAAGAAGCCTACATTACAGAAGATACACGGCATAAATCATTAGCGAGGGTTAACTTGTTGTTAGCTAAAGCTTATTGGTTTGGCCGTCACGAGGTTTCCTTGGCGTTGGAACATCTCAAGGCTGCTCGAAATTCACTGGAATCTTGTGAAGTGTTGAATGAAGAGATAATTGGTTATTGGGATCAGATTGAGTTGTATCACGAAGAATTATGGAGAGAATCACTAAGCCTTGCGAATCCTGCTCCATGGAGGATCTTCAATCAATCTACACCTTTAGAGGGATTTTTGAGAAGAACCAGACTGCTCGGAGAGAAACATCAAGGAGAATTGCTATTCTTGTACTTATATGTTATGTATCGGCTTAAAAATGCCCAGATAACTGTTAATTGGTTAGAATCTCTGGAGATAATGAGAGAATTTCCTTGGTCGGAAATGAAGCATTCCTTGGAAACGAACGATCCTACTTCATTACCGACCTTTGAGAGGGAGAAAGAAGATCCCACTGGAGTGATAGGTGTCGTTCGTGCCTTATTAGACCCTCGATTGGGTATGTCCATTCCTATGCTTAAAGGTGTTCTGAAACATTCTCCAGAAAGCATTTACGTGAAATCTTTGCTCATTACTGAAGCAATATTATTGGGAGATTTCACGCTAGCTCTCAGATTTTGGAGTGATTTTTCAGTAGAGTTGAAGAAATACAAAGATGGTGGTGATGCTTTCATCACGGTCATACGAATGGCAATTACTCGATTTCTTTCAACACTTCTTGGTGAGAATGGTGAATTTAGAGAACTTCCGCAAGATCAAATGCGTTCCTTTCAGCAGTTAAGAGATCTCTCGGTATGTTTCATTGACGATCAACATCTCAAGTACATCTACTTAAGGCTTTCATCATGGAAACGAGGAAAGATATCTCTTTGGCCAATTTTCGATTAATGATGGTGACTCTGTAAATGAGATTCTGGCAGAACATTGATCCACGAAGAATTCAGGCTATTGAAAAAAAAATTGGTTGGTATGGTAAATATTTTGGAATTCCCAGCACGTTAGCGTTGCCCATTCTCATCTTCATCATCTTGCTGGTGGGCGATTTTCTTAGTGTGGGTAAGGAAGGAACTGTTTTTGGACTCCAGACACTCATGGTGAGTGTTTTATGGGTCGTATTGATCTTCAACTTGTTATTATTTACAGTTGATGCTTTCTTGAGTGATTTTGGAGTACGCTTGATTTTACTCAGTCATCACCAGAGTGGAGTTCCACTCCAAGCAATTCGCGGTTTTGATTCCATCCTTCAGTCATTAAAGGAAGAAAAACAGCGAGCGTTGTTGCTGACTCTGTTAGCAATCATTGGCGATGTTTTTTTTATGTTAGGATGGTTTTCCTCAAAGGATGAGGCAAACATACCCATCATTGGTGATTTGCCCATCTCTATTGTTTTTTACTTGTTTGCTGTTTTTATGTTATTTTTGATTTTTAGCGTCAACTCCCTTCGAAAAATAAGTAGCACGCCCGTTTTTGATTATCAAGGTGGATTGAGTCCATTTCATACGATTAACGAATATCCTACGGTAGTGAGAGATGTCCTCTCTGATAATTTTGCAATTTTTTTGGATCCCTTGAGTTTTCTCAAGTATGATAACTGGTCCCAATTTCTCAAGAAAATAATTAAAAGGCCAAACATATCTGAAACTGATTTTAGACGACTTCGTGAATTAGTATTGTACTTGTTTTACCTGTACATGTCCTTTCCTCCAATTAATGAGACGTTAGTGAGAGAGAAGATTAACTTGGAATTTAATAATCCTCGGGCCTACGATCTGATCAAAAAATATGAATATTTGAACCATGATCGAATATTAACCAATCTTAGGCGAATGAAGAAGGAAATTCCTCATTTTTTTCGTATCATTGATGGCTTATTTCTTCAGCTGAAGGATAACTGGGAGGAGTTTACTACTACTTCTGTGTATTATGATACGGCCATTCCCCTAGATGCAACCTCTGGCAGCGTGACTCGTATTTTGATTTTTCTGTTCAATAATGACCCGAAGTATGAGCATCAGAAGAAGAAAGTTCGCATTAAAGTACTAGCGCCAGGTTGGGAACCAGATGAATTGACATTCGATGTGGCCTTGGACCCACGGCAGAACATTCCCCTAGATTTATCTTCAGGGCCCTTGCCAATCGTGTCTCTGGATGAAAATGTAGACATGATAGACGCCATTGCTGCCATCTTGCAAGTGGCAGATGCCTTTTGGATAACATTACGCCCAAAAAACACGGGAAGACAAGGAATTCAAATTTTAGTTGAGGATGTTGAAATGGAGGCTGTCATTAGTGGGAGTTCTGTAGATGTTAGGGTTCATCATGATTTAAGGGACATTCTCAAGCGAGTCGTGGGACTGGGTGGCGCTGCCCTGGCCATTCTCTTGTCATTTCTGGAAGTAGTATTTTCACTTCCTCCCTAGCTTCTTTTTCTGTCTTTTGAAGTTTCTATCTATCAAGTAGTGATGTGTGCATAGATTGTTACCTTTTTTCGCTTTAGAGTTTTTTTGCTAAGGTGGAACCAAGTGGCGATGGGAAGCGCGTGAATTAAATGGAGCGTTTGTATGCTACGTGAAAATGAAGGGTCAAGTGAAGAAAGATCTGATAAAAAGTGAAAAAAAGACAATCTAAGAAAATGGAAATTTCGTCATGCACGCTTTTTTCTTGATATCGTCTCAATGGCAAGGAAGATTACTGAGAAAAGGGAAAATGCAGCCTCGAATCCAGGTATTGGAGATTGGTCGACTCCTGCCTCCTTGTTGGAATCGCTGCTTATAGTTTCTGTAGATTGCGCGGCTACGACACTGAAAGTTGGATCGTGGGCAATTTCTTCACCGCTGAATTTTGAATATGAAATGCTGTAAAGATAGGTATTCCTTGAGGAATGAGAGATGATTCCTCGAAGAGCTTCGCCATCACTTGAGACATGGCCAAGCACTCTTTCAGCAAAATTCAAGGGAATTAGTTGTCCGTAAGCAACCTCTGTCACTTGTCCGCTGCCATTCCATTCATAAGGAATGGAATCAAGATCGATTTCGAGGAAAGGTTCTCTTGGTGATGGTGAAATTCTTATCTTCCTGAATCTAGTACTATTTCGGGTGTTATCGATCTCTTGGTCCGAATCATCTACTGCCCGATAGATTTGTCTTCGTTCGTGATCACTGACTGTAGTGAAGATCATTTGATTGAAACTAAGTCCTTGTAGCATCTCTTTGTCCGACCATTCTCCGTAAATGTAGTCAAATTTCCAGTTAGATCTTCTTGTTGTGTGATTAATCCTGAAATGAAACTTGAGCTGGAAATCATTCACCGTCTGACGCATTTGTTGGTAAGAATTGTTAAAAGCGGTCACATCTCGCGGCCTATCGAATGGAACTAAAGCAACACTGATGTTCCTGAGGTCAAGTCCCACGGTGATGTCATCGTTCTGGATTACTGGTCCCAGGTAGTTTTTTTCTCCGACATCCAGCAAATCGACGCGATATAATGCTTCTTCTGATAATATTGGGGTTAACTTTCCACCTCTTTGATCAATTACTGTTTCTGTAGCGATATCAAGATATCCATTTCCATTCGTGTCATTGAAGATGATTGGAGCTAAAGTTTGATGTTCTGCTAGATGGAATGCGAAATTCTTGACAATGATGTCATTTCCACGACGTGCTAACGTGAGATTTCGTATTTGTAGTTGTGATAATCGGAATTTTGCGGTAAAGAATACTTTTGGTCCAGTATTAGTCGTGTCATAGCTTTCATGAGCCGGTCCAAAGAATTCGCGAAAGATACCTAGATCTACACCGAGTATCCTACTGATAAACAGAGCAGTATGAGGATTCCTCTCAGCAATTCTAAGAAGTTTCATTAAAACGGTCACTGGATCACCGTTGTTATAAGTGATTTGGTGCCTTTGTTCTACCTTGCCTTCGATGCTTTCTTTCTGTAACAAGACCATCAATGTCGTGAGTACTTCATCACCAGTAAAAGGTTGCTGATTCACGGTTTCATTGTTTTTGATTTGTTCAATGGCATTAATTACAGATTTGTCTGGATCCCAAAATGTTGCTAGGGCTTTTCCGTCGACTTGAGTTCTGATCGTCACGTTAACGAAAATTTTCTTGTAAAAGGTGATTGAATCATGATTGCTAATTTCCTGATTCCAAAGCATCATGTAGGTTGCTGCAACTCTCATAACGGCAACGTGATCTGTTCTGTTCCATACTTTTCTGGTCATGGGCGAAAATGTTTGATACCATAGTCGCGCTGGGACGTTAGTAACTTGTTCCACCCAGTTACTGTAGGTATGAATTCTTTCTTCAGGTGTCGTGGCAAGATAATAATTGATGAATCCTTGGACACTTGGCGTATCCGTGCTGCTTATATGATAAGTCACGTAATCTAACCAAAATCTTAGAAACTCGTTCTTGAAGGTCGATCGATTTACTTGAGGGTCACTTTGGAATTCAGTTGAATTCCAGACCTCCTTGGCAGTGGCAAGGGCTTCATTCAGTGTTTCATTCACGAATCTCGTGCTATTATATAGATGTTTAGCCCTATTTAGGACGAATTCGGAT
>JAJRXH010000413.1 GCA_024276395.1 archaeon | reverse complement strand
TTTGTTTCTCGTTCTCCCTTGGCTAGAAAGATGTTTCGGTATCTCTTCTATCCAGCCAGGGGATTAATCATAAGTGATTCGACAGCCACGGGACTTAAAATATTGGAAGATATCATTCGGCCAAGGGTGAATGTTTCAAGATTAGAAAAACTGCCCATTCGTGCGTTGAACATTTCTCACGCAGCTAACAAGTATAAAACTAAAAAATTACAGGTAAGGATAGATTTGGAGACATCTGGTGTATTAGGCCTACATTCCGTGACGTTAGAGGGAGATGATATTTTGGAAGCGCGAAGAAAATTACTTGCACGTCAGGAAGAAACCTTACAGTTGTTAAATTTAGGTCCATGGATAAGTGTGGAAACAGAATTTTTCACTCTTGCCATTAAGAAAGGTGTCAAGTTGCATCGATTGGATTCTGATGCCCTAGATGCTCTTTCGGAGACTCTACTCTCGAATTTTTGAAGAAAAAAATGTGTCATTCATTCTCTTTAAATTATTACGTTCTGAGGTGTAGTTGCAATGATAAAGACGGTATTATTATCTAAATGGCATCAAGAACATGGTGAAATGACAAAGTTTGCTGGATTTTTGATGCCTGTGAGATACTCAAAAATTGTTGACGAGCACCTAGCTGTCAGAACAGCAGCTGGACTTTTTGATGTTTCTCACATGGGACGGGTAAGTGTAACTGGGGCAGATACCTTGAAATATCTGAATGCACTAGTACCTAGAGATTTGGAGCGTGTTGCTGATGGTAAGTGTGCTTATACTTTCTTGTTGAATCATCAAGCTCGATTCTTGGATGATTTAGTTCTGGTAAGAGAAGCTACTGACTCTTGGAAGTTGGTATGGAACGCTGGAAATAGAGAAAAGAACTGGCTCTGGCTTAATACCTTCAAGGAATTCGTCGAACTTTGGAATGAAGATCTTGATGTGGAGTTACAAGATTGGTCTGATGAAAGCGTGATGTTTGCTTTACAAGGTCCTTTGGCAGAAAATATTCTGAAAAAATCCCTTGATCTCAATGATAACCAAGTTCCATCAAAGCCATGGAGTTTTACCATCATTAATTTGGACGGCTTTTCTACTTACATTTCTAGGACTGGATACACTGGTGAAGATGGATTTGAAATTAGCATTTATGGTGTAAATGAGAAACATATTGATGATGTTCGAAAAATATGGGAAAAGATTATTGAGACGGGTAAGCCTATGGGCTTATTGCCTTGTGGTCTTGGAGCTCGCGACTCTCTACGGTTAGAAGCTGGGTATTGTCTTTATGGTAATGATATAGATGAGACAGTAACTCTAGTAGAAGCTGACCTTCATCATCCACCATTCGTGCACGTCAATAAAGGTCAATTCTTCGTGGGACGAGAACAATTGATGTGCTTGTTAGATGAGGAAGAGAAAGAGAATAAGTTCCTCAAAAAACGGGTAGGAATCATCTCACTAGGACGTGGACCGAAACCCCAACGAGGAACCTCATTGTATGATTCTGAAGGGAAAGAGGTTGGCCACGTTACATCTGGAATGTTTTCTCCTTTATTAAAAAAGAACATTGGAATGGCATATGTTTTACGGGCTCATTCCCAACTGGGTACGAAGCTGAACTATAGGGTAAGAGGTCGGGATTATCTAGTAGAAGTTACGACTTTTCCATTTTATGATCCAGAAAAATATGGAGCACGTCGTAAAAAGACATCATAAACTTGAAAGAGAAATGAATGAAGGGTGGAGAAAGAAGAAAAGATACGTGCCGATCTAGTCTAATTTTTCATAGCATTATGCCCGCGTGGATCATTGGCTCCTTTCTTTTTCTTTCTTAATCCTTTATTAGTTCGTTTAGATCGTCTAAAGCCTCTTTGATGACTTTTTCTCGTTCTTTTTTTGGTGTTTGGTCAGCCGTCTCGGAAGTTGATATTTCTGGTATCTCTCCAATTTCTTGTGCTTGATGGATATCTTCGGTCGTATCGATTTCTTCTTTCTTTCTGGTTATTGCTTCCTCAAAAGATTTTAGGAAGTCTTGTTCGCTTGAAAAATCTTGGGGTTCTTGTTTGGTGTTTTCAAGGCTATCTATTTCAGGTGGAATGTCTTTTACAACACGCTGAAGGTTTTCAACCACAGCATCTTCTTTTTGCAATAGGGAATTGGTTAACACGTCATCTGTTTCTTGAATGAATTCTTCGTCTTCTTCGATGCTAGAAATTAAACTATGGTCTTCGTTTGGGATGTCAATGGTTTCTATTCCTTCCGTGGCTGTTTTTGGCACGTTTTTCTTCAATGTTTGCAAGTTTTCTTTTATTCTCTTTAATGATACTGGTGTTAGGCTTGTTTCGGCGACGCTTGCATCTGCTTCTAGGAGTTGAGTCTTATCTGCGATGTCAGGTTTTACTTGATCAGATGCGACGGTAATGACAGTGGAGGACTTCTTGGGTTTCGTGATCATTCTTCTTGTCCATTCAGATAGGCTTGAATGAATGGCGGCCAATGTTTTATCTGTGAGAATGGGTCTTAGGATAGTAAGATAGGATT
>JAJRXH010000412.1 GCA_024276395.1 archaeon | reverse complement strand
TTAAAACCAATTTCCTTGTAATCCATTCATCACACCATCTCGAGTCTTTCATGTCACCGTGATTGATGAGACATTTAAAGGAATTCGGCTTGCAGAGGATGAGGTCATAGTGATGAAAACTTTTAGAAGTCCCAGCAAGAGCCGTAAGACAGAATTGACAAGCCAAAATTAGGAGGATATATCAAACATGAAAGCCGTAATATTAGCTGCTGGTAAAGGTACAAGACTACAGCCATTAACACTCGATACTCCAAAACCGCTAATCAGCGTTGGTGGGACAACAATCATTGGATGGACATTAAAACAACTGAGCAACTTCAAGCACGCCATTAATGAAGTCATTCTAGTAGTAGGTCATCAGAAAGAAAAAATTGTTAAATGGATAAAAAATAATGACCTCGATCTTTCCATAACGACCTTAGTTCAAGAACAACAATTAGGTACAGCTCATGCATTATTGCTTGCAAAAAAACTATTACAGGGAGAAAAATTCCTTTTCATCTATGGCGACATCCTTCTCAATAGCAACGATTGGAAAAACTTCCTAGAACAAGCAACCAAGACACGAGAGACGGAAATGAACTTGCTAGGGGTACGAGAAGTCGAACATCCGGAAAGATATGGCGTGGTAAATACCACGGGTGATGGAATGGTCACGAAGATCGTCGAAAAACCCTCACGGCCACGATCAAACCTCATCAGTGCTGGAATGATGCTCCTTGACGATACCATTTTTCAAGGAGAAAATGCCCTCCAACCATCATCAAGAGGTGAACTGGAACTACCAGATCTCATCAACCATCAACTACAACAGGGGCATCCCTACAAGGTTGTAACCTTCAAGGGTTGGTGGCTAGATGTTGGCTATCCTTGGAACCTCATAGAGGCTAATGAGCTTATCCTTCAAGAATCAATACCCGCTTCTGGAAATATCGATCCTAGAGCAAAAATTGACGAAAACGTTCACATTGAAGGACCTGTACATGTGGGACCAAACGCACATATCCGTTCAGGATCCTACATCATTGGACCAGTTTTCATCGACGAGGGAACGAACATTGGACCAAATTGTTTCATCCGCCCAACAACTTACATTGGAAAGCACTGTAGAATAGGAAATGCTGTCGAAATAAAAAATAGCATCATCCTTAATCACACGAACGTGGGACATCTTTCATATGTAGGTGATTCATACATCGGGAGCAATTGTAACTTTGGAGCTGGCACGAAAGTTGCCAACTTGCGACTAGATTCAGGACCCGTGAACATGATAATTAAAGGAAGGAAAATGAGTTCTGGAAGAAAAAAGTTGGGAATTTTCATGGGATCCAACGTGAAAACAGGAATTAATGCTTCCTTGATGCCTGGTATAAAATTGGGCCCAAATTCAGCAATTGGAGCACATGCCCTCATCTTGAAAGATGTCCCCCCAGATACTCTTGTCTACATCAAGCCTGATGAAGAAATGCTATCAGCCTCATGGCCCGTCACGAAAAAATATGAATAATCCGAAATAAAGAAATCAACAACAAAACACGAAAAAAATAAAAAAATGAGCATTATCAATTAGTAACATCCATTAAAACTTTTTAAAATGCACGTGATGACCGATAAGTTCAGCACATCTCACATCTTTTCTTAGAAATTGCTAATAGCGTTTCCCCATTTTCATACTCATTCACAAAAAAACAGCTGCTATACAGCAGCCACGATTTTGATGATATCTCGGTGTTGTAATTCGTGCTTATCACTAATGCGTCGATGCGTGCGTGCATCAATGGCATGGATGAAATTGTTAGCTAGATCTTGATGAATATAAGCTGCAAACTCCTTGCTAGTAGTCCCTTTGGGAACAAGAAACACATCTGGAAGCACGTTATCATCTTGGTCAGTAAAATGTGTAACATCTGCGACTGGATATACTGCTATCATATCTAATAGCTGAAATGCTACTAAATTAAGTACTTGATACACCCCAGTGCTTCCATATTTCTCCAGAATGTTTTCTTCTATTTTTCTAATGGTTTCCTCTTCTTTTTTCTTTAATGATCCAACAATACGGATATTTCCATTCAATGGATCATACTCAACTTTACCTTGCTCTTTAAATCGCTGCAAGGCCAATTCAGCGAGTGCAGACATCGGAATGACATTAGGTAGCGATTCCTTTAGCTTTTCAAAAAATCGTGGAGCTGTTGGACGATCAATTTTGTTTGCAGCAATCACCATTGGTTTTCCAATTCGTTGGATCTCACGACACAGAATGACCAAATCCTCCTCTTTCCACTTGATAGCTTTATCCTTTTCTAGATGCTTGAGTTTCTCCGAGCGAAAAGCTAACTCCACATGATCGCGCTTGATCTTCAGACCACTAAGCCGTTCAGCGATGACTTCTTCAATGGGAAGCTTCTGTGATTGAGCCTTTCTTACTATCCTATCCCAACCTTTCTTTAGGATCCCAGTCATCCAAAAAGCAATCTCATCCTCCAAGAACTTGACATCTTCAATCGGATCATGAGAGCCTGGTTCAATTTCTTCACCATCTGGAGAAAGAGAACCTGAACAATCTACCACGTGAATAAGCGAGTCTGCTTCGGCGAGATCGCTTAAAAACTGATTTCCCATTCCACGACCTTCATGTGCTCCTGGAACAAGGCCTGCCACGTCGATTAACTTGACCGGAATGTACCTAATTCCATCAAGACAATATCCAGTTCTTGGAGAACAAGTAACATTCAATTCCTTGCAAACACACTGAATGGAGACATGACCCACACCAGTATTTGGTTTTATAGTTGTAAATGGATAATCTGCAGTTTTTGCATTAGTTCCCGCTATTGCATTCAAAAAAGTAGTTTTTCCAGCAGATGGTTTTCCAACAATGCCTATCAGTACTCCCATCGACATCACATTTTCTAGTCGGTCCGCATCAGCTTATCATCCAGCTGCCGCTTTCTAATCTTCTTCTTTTGTCGCTCCAAAATTTTTTGACGCATTTCCATTTGTTTTTCTTGTGCATAATGAAAATAGTAGCCATCTTGCTTGTACGAACCAAAACTTCTAAGTCC
>JAJRXH010000027.1 GCA_024276395.1 archaeon | reverse complement strand
CAACAATAACAAGGAAGTGTGCACTCGTTCATTCTCGTATGACACGTAACTTGGAGTGATGGAAGCACCTTTTGCCAAAAAGGGACGCAACGCTTTTTTCAAGAACGGATCAAATTCGACTCGTGCCACCGACCTGGGGCCAGAAAGAACGCTAAACACCGAAGAAGCCTCTGGATTCACGCCTAAATCAGTCAAGGTACAATTCGTTGCTGCATACTCGGAAATTGTAACTAATTGCTTGTCGACATCTCCTACCTCTGGAAAGATGGGAACATCCTCAAAGACAGCGGGTACCACGATACTGTCCAGTTTTCGCGCGAAATCACCTAAGTCGGTGGTTGGATACACATCCTTGTTTGGCTCAACGATTCCCGGTGAAAGCATTTGTTCAATGGTCTTGAGTGCAAGAGGATTAATCAATTCAATGAAATCCTCTTCCTTTGCGGTAATCGTTGATGCATCGACCTCTTGACTCAAATCTGCCACATCAACTCCAGCTTGACGGTTTAAAAGGTCAATGCTCTCACCACGCTGCCAGCTAATCACTCGATTAAGCATCGTGCGGTTACTCAACAAGAGGATGAGATCAGGACCCATACCCTCTAGTTGATTAGTAAGCAACTTGCTTAATGACCACACACTATTCAACGCTTCGTTGCTTTGATTCGCAAAAGGTAACACTCCTACCACGTAAATGAAAATTCGTCGTCCTTCTTCCTTGAATCTCTTTCGTAAAATCTCGATCAACGCTGGGGTTCCACCACATCCCGTACCGCCACCTAACGCAGTTGCAATGATGAACCCATTCACACCCTCGTAACCTAATTTCTGCAAGGCATTGATTATCTGATCTTCAGCGTCTTTCACGGCATTATATCCATCCATAAACTTTCCACCAACACCAACCCCCTCACCATACTCTAATGACCGAGAATGGCTTATTCCATAGCGCTTTCGAGCTTTCTGGAGATCTGCTTTATCAGTATTCATGATAGCATATTCTCGTATTCGTGAGACGATGTCACCTTTCTTAGCTTTCTCAAAATAGGAGCCGATCAAGTTGCTCCCACATTCACCGATGCCAATGGCAAATACTTCAGCTACTTCATCTTCTCGTCCCAATCCTAGAGCTGACATGATCATTCAACCTTCCTTTCTTTTCCTTTTATTTTTGATTTCATTCATCATTTACCACGTGTTCAACCACTTTTTTCAGTGTCTTGATTCTTTTCCCTCGAAATGACCGTTCCTGATTTCTTACCCCTACTCGTGGACGGGATTCAAGTGGAACTCAAGGCCTGGGAATCCAATTTTGTCCCTGTCTTCTTCTCGATTAATCTCCTCATTATCAAGCTCAAGTATGACTGAATAACAGGATGCGATGAATACGTCTCATTAATTCTCTTTCGAATTTCCCGATATTGAGAAACGACATCATCCACGACTGTTGAGGGTGTGAACCTCCATTGAAACAAGATGACTGCCTTGTGCCACCGATTCAGTCGTGCCACCATTTCTGCCCATTCTCTCTTGTAATTCTCAATTTCTGGAAGTAGTGTTAGAATTTCAGCTAGATCATTACTGCCTCGCATCTTTTTCAGTTTTTGCTGGAGATCTTTCAAGGGGAAAATTGTCTTGGAGGCTTCATCCAAATAATTAATGAAAATCTCACGAATGGAAGGATAATAACGATAATTTTCATCAAGGAAGACTTGTAATTGATCATTTCGTTCTTTTTCCAAAGCCTTGATAACCTTGATTACTTGACTTCTGATGTTATAAACGAGCTGAACAGCCTCTGTAAGTTCAAGCAAGTCACTCCGTGTGGTCAACTGGTCAAAATGATTCAAGAACTCTTGATTTTCTGCCAATACCAGTTCGTTAAGATCTTCCTCATACAAGTCCTTTACCATTTTCACGGCATTATGAATTTCTGAAATGAATTGTCTTGCTTTTTCGCGGATGGTATCATTAGCCTTGGAATGATGTTTTAAATCATCTAGCTTGCCAAAAATATCAGCAAGATCTTGCAGCGTGAGTTTTACCTTTCCGATGACTTCTCTTTGTCCCTCACTTTCTGGTACTTCTTCAGTACTCTCCACGAGTTGTTGGGTTATCTTTTCCACATTTTCACCAATGAACTTGGTCACGTCAATCTCGCATTCTCGCATCGTGTTTAATGCCTTGAGGATGTTACTAGATTCTAACATGGCTAGCTGCGTCAAAGATTCCAAGATGTTCGTTTCATAATCAGTAATGACACTACGAGCTAGGTGGGCAATTCGCTCGGTTGTAGTCGCGTTAATCTCGACTTGATTAATCTGCTGCTCTGCCATATTAATCTCTTGGGGCACGTTGACCAATTCTCTAATTCGAGGCAGAGACACTCGCATTTTTGTCACTAACGAACGATGGAGATTATGAAAACCAGTCATGGCCAACTCATAAGTTTCACGCAAGGTTTCTTCGTACATGTCCACCATTTCATTGAGATCTTCGATGGTCTCTAACGTTGACATTGCTTCCTTGTACTTGGCAATGACAGCCGTGAAAAAGCCGCGATATTGATCAGGGAGTTGCGTGAAATCTTCCATTTGACTTCTCAAGTGTCGAAGGAGTGTTTCAGCAATGATGGTCGTTCTTCTTTGAATGAAAGCATCCAGTTGCCACCAGATACTCAACACTTCCGGAAACAAGGAACTTTCATCAACAGGCGGTCCCGTGAAAGAGAGGTTAATTGAAGAATCCATGGTCATTTTTCGCAAGCGGTTCTGAAGTTTTTGAAGGTTATCAACGCGTGAACGAATTTCTATTAGCAGGGCTTGTTTAGTCTCTTCTATCAAACTGAGAAATCTTCGATATTCCTTGACTACTGTATAAATATCACCTTGTTCAGCCAAATTTTCCATGTTTCTGATGAATTCTTGTTTTCTTTCACGCAAGTCGAACTGTGACTCCGTGGTAATGGGTGGTAACTCGATATCTTGCAAGTTCTCAATCACTCTTTCGGCAAGCCGTTGCTTCCACTTGGGGATGCTTTCAAGGGCATCGAAGAGCTGATGGACGTCCATTGTTTCGTCTACCATTTCTTCCAACAACAAATCAGATAATTTTAGTTCTGGTGCGTGACGCCTCAATTTCGTGGGCAAGTTTTCCAATTCGCGAATATAGCTATTATATTCTCGAATCTGACCGAGTAACTCATTCCTCAAGTACTGAGCAACATCCAAATAAAAACGATCAAATTGTTCCAGCAAGTTGATCTTGACTGATAATTGACCTTGTGTAATGACCCGTGGGGCAGCAGCCAAAAGTTGGCGCCCCTCTGAATGCACGTCTTCACCCAAATAGGTTTTAGCCACGGAGCTTTCTAACAAGCTAGTGAGCTCACTCACGCGTTTCTTGATGACCTTGTTCACATGCGATTCCATCGATTGAAGCCAACTTAACAGAGTATCCAGTGCACGTACCATACTCTGAGGGCTTTTTTCATCGATGTAGACATCTGGGAAATCCACGGTCTGTTCAATCATCCGTGCTATGGCATCTCTAAGATTCTTGAGACTGATCACTCGTTGGCGAAGGACATCGGCCAGTTGCTGCTGAACGGATCGTCTTTTCTGTTGCAAGCTAAGTAAATCATCCAAGGAGGCAGCACTCAACACGGCCTCTTTCAATTCTTCAATGGACGGCAGCAATCCTTCCGGAAGATTGACTCCATATTCATTGGCCTTCTTGGCAATGATGATGAGCTGATCAAGATCTTCGACGTTTCGAAGATAAGTTGCAAGACGGCCCTGCCATTCATAGATGCGTCGTGCAGTTGTCACTAATGCAGATGGATCTTGATAGGATTTAAAATCAATGTCTTCTGGTGGTCTTGGAATGGCAGGATCATCCAATGACAAGAGATGTTGAATGACTGGACTTTCCACCAATTGATAATAACGATCTTTTACCACGTCGATTAACTTACCTTTTAAAGATTCATATGTTCTTGCAAGCTCGACAATCTCCGTAAGTTCATAAGTATTCTCGATCTTTTCTTTCAGTTCACGGATCGAATTTTCAATGGATTCATCAGCAACAGAAAATCCCATTTGGGTGATGGCATGGTAGGCGTTTAACAGGGATTCAGCATCCAAGTATCGCTTGACTGAAAAAATGGCTTGTTTTTGCCAGCTTCTCAATTCTTCCACGTATCTAATGAGCGCACTAGTATTCGTGGTTGATATGTCTACGGTTGGAGCTTCTGGTAGGATTTCTTCAATCTTTCGTCCGACAGCTTGGAGTCTTCCAATTTGATGTTCCGTTTCGGTTTTAATGCTAGTGATGAGTTTCAATAACTGATGATTAAATTCTTTATTCATTTTTCGGATTTCTTTCTCAAGGCTCAGGAGATCTTCAACGTTGTCTGACTTTTCGATGCGATCTTTCAAGTTCTCCAATCGTTCCTTTGATGAGATGAAATTCTCTAAACCAGGGATCTCCAAGGATTCACTGGTTTCAATGTTACGCAACAATGAAGTTACAGTTTCAAGGATGAGACCCTTAAGCTTTCCCTCCATACTTTTCTGAATTTCCTTGAGATATGTTTCCTCAGATTTTAGTTGTCTGTATTTATCTAGAAGTTCCCGGATGGAGAGTAACTGAATCATTTCCGGAGTAGTCTGCTGTGAATTTTGCACTCGACTCTCTTGTATTTCAGTATACTGTGAGTATACCTCGATGATTTCTTGATTTTTCTGAAGTAGACTCAATAATCGCTTGCGTAGTTCACTGACGATCAGCTGATATTGTCCTAATACCCTTTGAGCAAATTGATGAACATCTTTTGGATCATTAGGACGTGGTAGCTCAATGGATTTTACCTTCACGGCTTGATCTGGCATAAAGGTAATGATATCTTGATTATATTCTTCAACCAGTAAATTCCACAATTGCTTTGCTTCTGCATGAATGGCTTGAATTAACTTATCATAATACGTTTTCAGTACTTCTTGTTCTTTTTGAAGCTGCTTTTTCAGTCCTCTTTTCTTGAAAAATCCTGACGAGGCCATTTCTTGCTCAATCGACTGGACTTTGGAGATCTGTCCCTCAAAGGCTCGTAAGGCTTCATATGAACTAGATCTAGGGTTATTCTCTCGGAATTGTTTCACGATGCCCTTTAATTGCTGATGGCTTACTGGAAACGTTTTACTGTTACTCATGAACACTAATCCTCCAATTCCTTTAATTCACCATGATTTTGCAATTAATCACTTTCTAAGAAGCATCACGTAGCATATTTTAAAAGTCTTTCTTTTTAAAGGCGTTTTTATGCCACTTTTAGCAAAATCATGCCGTTTTAATGACATCTTCACACGAAACAACAGCAGCATCCAATCCTAATGAAGAAATAAGATCGTCTCTAGCAGCAAGTACCAATTTCTTCACGTCATCCATATTTTTACCACGAGCACTTAACATCACTAACATCCCACTCTTTTTATTTTCAAGGTGTCCTTGAGGGGTTGATTTAACATAAACCCTTGGATGCCGTCTAGCAATCTCTTTCAAGTAAGGTGCTAAATCAGATTCAACAATCACTCCAACATTACACCGAATCTCATAATAAGCCCCCAAATTCAGAACCACTTTCAAAATAGGAATGACTTGGTGTTGAAAGATATCTTTCATCTCCTTGGGAACACCAGGGAGTGAGAATAGGTGTAAATCTGGCAAGTTTTCACGACGAATTCTCAAGTACATTCCCGGAGCGGTCCCCACGTTATTGCGAAGGGGATAAGCTCCAACTGGCATCATTGCCATCTTTACCCGCGGTGGTGTTAATGAATTATCGGGAACTAATCCCTTCCCAGCCAGATCATCATATCGCTGCTTCACGAGTTCGAGTGCTCGATGATGCAATCTCAACTCTTTCCCTACTGCCTTGGCCACGGAGGCCAACGTGCTATCATCATAAGTTGGTCCTAAACCTCCAGATGTGATGAGCACGTACCAATCACGGTAAAGAGATTCTTGAATCACTTCAATCACGGCATTTCCAAAATCCGGAACAGTCACTATTCTTCGAACCTCAATTCCCATTGTAGTGAGTTGACGACATAGCCAATTTGAATTGGTATCTAATGTATGCCCAGCGAGGATTTCATTACCTATGATGATTAATCCAGCAGATAAGACATCCAACTCATTTCCAGAGAATCTCAATTCGTGTCACCATCATCCATTTCTATTATTGGCACTGGGGATCCAACAAAAAATAGCCGGAAAACTTCGAGAATGAACTCGAGAATGCTCTTGACACCTAACTTTGACTTTCCTTTTTGTCGATCCACAAAAATAATGGGAAGCTCCACTATTTTAGCATTTAACTTTCGTTCTAACAGGTACAACAATTCTATCTGAAATGCATAACCATTCGTCTGTAGTGCTTCTAGATAGATTCTTTTTAAGTGTGTTGCTCTCACGGCACGAAACCCAGAGGTAACATCACGCGTTTTTAGCCTCAGCACCATATGAGTAAGCAAGTTCGCTCCAGCTGAAATCAATTGCCGATGTAAACCCCAGTTAACAACCTTCCCTCCCTTTACACGCCGAGAGCCCACACACAAGTCCGCACGTTCCAAGGATTTCACGAAGTAAGGAATCATTCGAGGATCATGAGAAAAATCAGCATCCATTTCAAAGATGATTTCAGCTTTCATCGACAAGGCTCGTCGAAAACCAGCCACATATGCTCGGCCTAATCCTTCTTTCCGTTCCCGTAATAGTAAATGTAAATTACCATGATGTTGTTGCAACCGTTTCACTTCATCAGCAGTGCCATCTGGACTATTATCATCAATCACGAGCACGTGCGCATCCTTAAATCCACTAGATTTAAAAATATCAAAAATGGCTGGAATTAGGTTCTTGATGTTCTCTCGTTCATTATAAGTAGGAATGCAGATCACGATTCGACTTGTCGATGCCGTGCTTTCCTTTTGGTTGACTTCTTTGCCAATCATCTTCATCAATCATCCATACATCATTCTCTTAGAAATATCTTCAACGCCCTCGCGTAACAGATGGGGCTGGCTTAATCGTTCTCGTAACGTTTCATAAAATGTTGTCACTTCCTTGGTCATCGTCGGCCGTACAGTCTTGAGTGCTTCAAGAAAGTGTCGATGTTCCACCACCTTCGCCTGAAGATGCTCTCTCAAGGCTGTCATCACGGCCTCACGACATAATGCTACCAAATCAGCACCAACAAAGCCCTCAGTCTTCCGAGCAAGTTCCTCGAGATTGACATCTGGAGATAGACGCATATTCTTAGCCTGGATACTGAGAATGGCAAGTCTTTCCTCCAAGTTTGGTGGTGGAACATAAATCAAGCGATCAAAACGATCCGGACGGAGTAAAGCTGGATCAATGAGATCCGGTCGATTGGTAGCAGCCATAATGATGACCATATCTCTCGTTTCCAATCCGGACATCAATGTTAACAATTGATCTACCATTCCTTCACTAGGACGCGTGGATTCAGCACTACTTCTTCTAGGCGTGATTGAATCAATTTCATCAAAAAAGATGATGCTTGGTGCAGATTGACGTGCCTTTCGGAAAATTTCTCGCAAAGCTCGTTCAGATTCCCCTACCCACTTGCTATATAATTCGGGACCTTGTACCGCAATGAAATTTGCTTCCGACTCGGTTGCAACTGCTTTCGCAAGCAAGGTTTTTCCAGTCCCAGGAGGCCCATAAAGTAGGATACCTGTCGGAGGTTTGATTCCATGATACTCAAAAATTTCAGGCTTGGAGAGAGGCCATTCTACCATTTCTTTCAATTGTTGCTTGACTGGTTGAAGGCCACCGATATCAGTCCAATGCACCGTGGGAATGTCAATGAGAATCTCACGCATTGCTGAAGGTTCAACTTCTTTCAAGGCTTGTTCAAAATCTTCTTTAGTTACCACTAATTGATTGATGATTTTTTTGTATTCCTTGGAATTTTGACTTTCTAACAAGGGAATGACTCTTCTAATGCAACGCATTGCTGCTTCTCTAACCAATGCTGCCAAATCAGCACCGACAAAACCATAAGTACGTCGAGCAAGTTCTTCAAAATCAACATCTTCCTTGATGTTCATTCCTCTTGCATGAATCTTGAGAATTTCTAGTCGTTCCTCCTGATTGGGGACACCAATCTCTATTTCTCGGTCAAATCTTCCAGGACGTCGCAAAGCTGGATCAATACCCCCAGGACGATTCGTGGCACCGATGACAATAACTTGACCCCTGGCTTCCAAGCCATCCATCAAGGCTAGAAGCTGAGCGACGACTCTTCTTTCCACTTCACCAAGAACATTCTCTCTTTTAGGAGCAATGGAGTCGATTTCATCAATGAAAATGATGCTAGGGGCATTTTTTTGTGCTTTCTTGAAAATTTCACGTAATCGTTGCTCAGATTCACCATAATATTTTGACATTATCTCTGGGCCGGCAATGGAAATGAATTCCGCACCACTGGCATTAGCCACCGCTTTAGCTAGCAGCGTCTTCCCCGTGCCTGGAGGTCCATACAAGAGAACTCCTTTCGGAGGCTCGATGTTCAAGTGTTCAAATAATTGTGGATACCGCAAGGGAATTTCAATCATTTCCCTTAATCTTTGTATTTCTTCCTTGAGTCCACCAACATCCTCATAAGAAATAATTTCTTGTCCCTTCAAGTGTGGTGGAGCCTCGCTTTGAATTTCAATTCTTGTATCATCCGTGATGATGGTAATGCCGATGGGCTCTGCATTCAACACGACAGCCTGGATATCACGCCGTGTAATGGGCCTCACACCAAAAAAAATATTCACCAAGCCTTCAATGGGATTAATGGGTCTCGAAATCCTAACATTACCCTTGATAAGAAAATAATCACCTTGTTTCAAGGCGTGACCCCTTAAGAGATCACGAATGATTTCTGGTTGCT
>JAJRXH010000411.1 GCA_024276395.1 archaeon | reverse complement strand
TTCACGAATGATCTCTGGCTCTGGATGAGTTCGTGATACACGCAGAATCCTCGTCATCATAATCACGGACACCTACTGGAAAAATTCTCAAATCTTCGAATGATTCATTCTTTTCATTTTACAAAAACATTTTCATTTAAGAAAGAAAAATAAATACTGGCACTCTGAATTCCAAGTGCAAGGACGCGCAACAAAACAAGAGGTAAGATTACTATGCTTCTCAAGGTCAAGCAAATAAACATCAAGGGCAAGCAGCACGTGGCCATCGTGCATCCCGATACGGCAAAAAAAATTCAAACAGACTACTCACAACTCATCAAGATAAGTTGCCAACAAAATGATGCTCAGGCACAGATGCTCATCAGCAACGATCTTGTTGAAGCTAATGAAATCGCATTATCTCCAAGTTTAAAAGAGACGCTTGGTGTAAAAGATGGAGATCACGTGAACGTGTCACACCGAAGAAGACCACCAACCCTGGAATTAATCCACCGTAAGAGAAATGGGATTGCATGGAAACAGCCCGATCTCACTTCAATCGTTGATGACATGAAGAATGGGCTATACACTGACTTAGAATTAGCCTATTTTACCTTGACCTCCATGTACATCGGGTTGAACATGGAAGAAATGGTAGATCTCACCAAAGCTGTAGCCCAAAGTGGAAGAATGCTGGACTTTGATGAACCAACCTATGACAAGCATAGCATTGGTGGAATTCCAGGAAACACGAAGGTGTCCCTGGTCATTGTTCCTATCATCGCCAGTGCTGGATTATTAATACCAAAAACCAGTAGTAGGGCCATTACCAGTCCAGCTGGCACTGCAGACACTTTTGATGTGCTAGCCGACGTGGAATTTGAGGTCGAAGAAGTCTTGGAAATAGCTCCCAAGGTCCGAGGAATGATCTTCTGGGGGAAACCCTTGAACCTCGCTCCATTAGATGACATTCTCATTGAACGAGTCAAGCATCCACTTGGTTTAGATCCAATGGATCAAATGCTCACGGCTATCGTGGCCAAAAAACATGCCATGGGAATAGATCACATGGTATGGGATCTTCCCGTCGGAAAAGAAGCCAAACTCACGGATCGAATAGCTGCCATCAATCTTGGCAACAGAGCTGTCGAACTGTGCCGCAGAATAGGCATTCAAGCAGAGGCTGCCTTAACCTACGGAGAACAACCATTGGGCCATTGTATCGGTCCTGCACTAGAGGCGCGAGAAGCATTACAAGTATTAAAAGGAAAAGGAGCAACATCTACCAGGGAGAAATGTCTTGAAGTTGCTGGCATCCTATTAGAGCTAGGAGGTAAAGCAAGAGCGGGAAAGGGAGCCGATTTAGCTCAAAAAATATTATCAAGTGGCAAAGCTTACGAGAAAATGAAGGAAATTGTTGCAGCTCAAGGTGGAGATGAAAATATTACGCCTGAGAAAATACCCATTGGAGAACACTCAGCAACGTTATATTCCACTCGTGATGGCTATGTCATTGGAATTTCTAACCACGCCATCTCAAGAATTGCAAGAGTTGCGGGATGTCCCACGATTCACGCTGCTGGAATCTTCCTACACAAGAAATTAGGCGATTTTGTCGA
>JAJRXH010000410.1 GCA_024276395.1 archaeon | reverse complement strand
GAAATTGGGGCAATGAGGCGGTATTTGGTGGTAAACCACGCGAATTATCTGTCACGCATCCAGATGCTGCACGACACGCTTTCTTGAGAATTCAGCAGCTTCTAAAGCAAGATGAATTTTCATCCTTACCCTTCCGCGTAACCTACGAGGTCACGCATCACGGACCCTTACTGAAAAAAACTCCTTCTTTTTTTCTCGAACTCGGCTCTGAAGCAGCTCAATGGAAGGATGAAAAAGCAGCAAGAATAATAGCAATAGTTGCCGATGAAATAGCCAGAGGAATATTTGATAGAGAATCCCCATCCTTTTTAGGAGTAGGGGGAACACATTACGCTGAAAAATTCAACAAGATCGTCACGAATACATCTTATGCATGTGCACACTTAATTCCAAAGTACTCAATTAAAGACCTCAAACCAGTTATCTTTTCTCAAGCCCTAAATAGAAACCCATCGCCCTTATCTGCGATTATCATCGACCATTCTGGGACCAACTCCAAGCAACGACAACATCTCAAAGAATTATTGGAGTATGTATCAGATCCACCGCCAATACTCAGAGCGAAAGACATCTTAAAGAAATAGAGAATTTTTTCACGATCAAGAGAAACTATCAAAAAAATGTGCTTTTTAGGGGGCACGGTGTCAATTTTGGCAGTAAATCTTATAAGTTATTCTTGAAATATGATTAGTAGAAATAACCTAACACATTCCTTTTGAGGTGACTTCTTTTGTCCACTGATTCTGAAATGGAAAAAAGGATCAAGAAACTTCTTGATGATATGAAACTAGTTACGGAAACCGCAATGGTACTGGCAACAAAATTAAAAAAACTCCAGAGTTCGCTGGAAGAAATATTGCCATATGCCGTGCAATCAACAACAACTACCACGACAAAACAACCAGACACAATCGTGCGCGAAACCGCTACCACTCGCGCTGCACCTCCGAGGAAAACTCAAAAAACACCACCACGACCAATTCCACGCCCTTCCCTCTCAGAACAAGTAAACCAAAAAACGGTTTCACCACCTTCGTCAGCAACAACACAGCCATCACCCATGGATGCTAGAGGTGATACCATTGTTGATACCATCACGGGAATTTTCAAAAATTTAAGGGATGACATCGAAAAAACAACAACTGGAAAGGAAATTTCACGGTTTTTACTAGATGCACAAGACAAGCTACTCGAACTCAAGGGATTTCATCCAGCGTTAAGGGAAATGCGTTCTTTTGCAACCGATTTTAAAGGCCGATCCCAATTGACCCGAGAAGATAAACATTTGTTAATTGAGAAAACATACGAATGGGAACAACGAATGACAACCTAATGAAAAGGAAATGTTAAAAAAAGGGGATCAACAAGTAACCACATGATAACTTGAACGATTTTGCTCTGTCCATTCATGTCATTTTACACTAACACCACACGAGGATTTTAAGATGTCCACAATATTAGAGGATCAAGTTAGTGCACCCACTAGCGTGCGATACCTAACTCTTCTATCAGCTGGTAGTTTAATCATCTTCGACTTATTGGCAGTAATGACCATCACCACCTTAGGTACACAAGGACAGGATTTTCTCACAAAAACATTTCTACCCTTGACAACAGTACTTTCAGCCGCTTCTACCATTGAATGGTATTACTTGAGGAAATCTAATAGTTGGAAAGTCGCATTAATTACCTATGGTGTCGAAATAACAAAAACCTTCGCATATGGTTTTTTCATTCCACCCTTATATGATCAATTTGTCGGTGGTGGCACGAATACCTTCATCTTCATTCCACTAATGTCCGTGCTCACCATTGGTATCTTCACTGCTCATAAATTTGCGCCAAGAAAATATGAATGGCTTACCAACCGCCCCCTAACAAAAAGATTTGTGAATCTGTTGCCCACATTAGTTATTTTATCCCTATTCATGGGCACTTACCTCGTCGAAATCTCTGGACTAGCTCCTACTCGTCAGACTCGAGATGTTCTTGAATGGGAAAACAGATCCATTAACTGGGATGCCTTTGGCCCACCACCTGACTGGAATGCCCGGTATTATCTTGAAGATCTCCTCAGTCAATTCTTGAACGGGATAAACTTCCCAGATGAGCCTATTTTCAACGTAACCAACGTGCAACCGGGCGCATCACCTACCGAACCTGTCACTTATTGGCGGTTAGCTGCCCTCACAACCTACAAGTACGAAGATCATGAGCCTTACTATACCGATTGGAGTCAACTCGATTCATCAATCGAACGTCTATATTCCAGCGAAAGTAACCTCTTCTTCTCAAGAAAAATTCCAGATAGCGCAATCAGCAGCGCGGATTCTTCCCAAGCTGGCATTTTTAGAGTTGATATCCCATTAGATTTATCTAGTGCTGTACCTAACCCTCAAATCTCGGCTTCATTTTCATATTACATTCCAACAACTTGGAATGATCAATATGGTGGCTTCATAGATCTACAAGAAGCATCCTACCCCAACCCAGACTCCATTATCGTTCCTTCAACGGGTGAAACTATCTTTCCAGTCAGTGTCGACGTGAAAGAAGTACAACCTAGTACCTATCAAACATCTGACGGAATTAAATTGGCCATGTCCATAAATGATGGCGATGTAAAAGAAGCAACGGGAGTCACGCAATATACTGTTCGATATCTCGCTCCAGATTACTTGATTTTCAGCTATTTCTCTGGAAATAAAAGTGATTATCAGCGAGCAGTAGATGCCCAAACATGGGAGGCCATTAAAGCTCTCTACCTACAAGTTCCTAATACCCCAGGAGTGGATATGCCTTCACCCGCAAACTTACCAGCCAATGTCAACAATTACGCAACGTGGGCTCCCAACGTTTATCAAACAGCAACAAACCTAAATTTGACAACAAGTCAGACTGTCTACAATCAAGTAACTGAAGATTTGAAAGCTTTGGCCGCTAATGGAACATTAGGGCTTCAATTCGACGTAAAGATGTGGTTCCGTGAATACGCAGGAAATCCCCCAAGGCCAGATCCCTACCAAGATTTCAATGAATGGTTCATCACGACCAAGAATGGAACATCCCTACACTTTAGTTCACTACTGGCTACAGTCCTACGCCTACAAGGAATTCCCAGTCGCATCGCTTATGGATTCATAGGAGGGAATGACACCCTAGGAAACTTCCAAAAACGAGTGATAACTCAACGATTCATCCATACCTGGGTCGAAGTTCTGGTACCGATAAGGAATCCACTCAATAATTATCAACTCGAGCTCAGATGGATGCCATTATGGTTCCATCTTGACCCATTATTCGCCTACCTCGCAGGTGCAG
>JAJRXH010000409.1 GCA_024276395.1 archaeon | reverse complement strand
TCGTCCCAAGAGCCCACGGCACTAAAAGAAGTGATCGAATGGCTCACCACGGAATTACTGGTCGCTCATCGTCATCAAAAGTTCTTCATTAGAGAACGAATTTGTCTTTCACTCACGTTTGTCAAAGCCATTCAACAATCAATTAAGAACTTGATGGAGAAAAATGGAAGCGGAACTACATCGAACCCTAACCTGATTCATGGACCTGAATTGTTAAAAGAAGTGATCGAACTTGGATCGTTCATCCCCTTCGTCTTCATTTTACCTTCATTAACACGAATTCTTGATGATGGAGGAACTAAAACGTGGAAAACCAGCATTTTAACCAATGAGGAGATTTCATGGCTACATGAGATCGCTCAATCATTACTCATTCATCCAAAGAAATTCAATGATGCATTCAATGAAGCGTTAAATTCAAAAAGGACGTTCATTCGACAAGTTCTTGAAAACCAACTTGAACCGCGATTACAAGAAACGTGGAACAACGTGCAATCCTTCTTTGCTGCCGACCTTACAAAAGAAGAATTTCAAGAATTACTCGAGTATCCTGACGTGATGGAAACACTCATTTCAGGAAAAATGAGAGACTTGGGGACGGAAGCATCATTACCAGAGTTAAACAAGCTATTCATCAAAAAATTGATCATTGCCACTAGAAATCATTACTGGAAAGTTTTGATTCCAGCTCACGTGGATCAGTACGTGGAGACATTCATGTGGTACCTGTGGAAAGCATCGTTAGGTCCATTTCTCATTAACAAGCTCTCGTGGATGACGGCGCGAGAACAAGGACCCCCAGAACAAGCTCAAGCCATGAACAAGTGGATCATGTTGAAAGAAATTCAGGTTCTGGAACATCTTCTACTTGAGCACGTGAATGAGTACTGTAATGAATCATTTTCACGCCCTTACAAGGATTTCATCAAGCAACTTGAAAGCCGTGTCTTACTTCTTCTTTTGGATTTTCTGCAAGTCGATCTTCTTACCACGAAGAACTTTTTAGTCCACTCAAGGCATCTTCCAAGTTGGTGGATTGACAATGACTTGATTCCAAATGACTCACGATGGGTCTCTAGCTGGAAAGAAACGTCTGATTTCACGACAACTCCGTGGTTGCTGATTGTCCTCCATCTTACCCTAGCTGAACTGAATCCTCCAGCAATCAGGCCAAATTACTTGATACAACAACAAGGTCGATGGGATCAACTCGTAAATGAAGCAATAAATATCATAAAAGCTCACATCGAACACCAATGGCACCAATTCATCATGCAAAAAAGGACACTTTCCGCCACGGGTTTTGACGAATCAAGTTTCTTCTTGGAAGGATTACATCAGAAACTCAACACGATGAAGGATTTCATAGATGCCATCATGGACGAAACAAGAATCTTTTTCCAATCTTACATCCATCAAAAGAGCAAGAGCTTCGCGGCGGAAATCCTATTCAAGCATCCCAGGTTGTGGGACTTCAACTTGTCATTGCAAGATGCACGCGACAATCACGTCCACACGGAAAGCACGACACGCTTGCTTGACCAGCTAGCATCCCTCATCCGCCATATTTTCTCGTGTGGAACGAGAGAAATTGGAATTAGGCTAATGTTTATCCAAAATGCTAAATCCTTCCTCAAAGAGAAACGAAGAAAATATTACAGCGATCTTTTGTGGAACGAACTAATTTACTTGATCGAAAAAACGATTTCACATCATCAAGCCATCTTAGTAGATCCAACATCAATGTCCCTCACTGATCATGAGAAAAAAATCTTTTCATCTACCGAGGGGAACTTGCTTCAAACGACACATCGCGAGGAAAAAAAGAACGAACCATTAGAGAAAATTTGCATCATTCCAAGAGTTGATGATGATCCCACGATAAATGTTCCCTTTCACATCATCCTAGAAAAAAACCTCTTCGAAAAAGACAACAAGGCAATTCTCGTGCAACTTGCGTGTCAACAATGCAAGAAAGATGGAATTCAACTCGAAAATCTTAATTTCAAGCCATGCATCGTCAAAGCCAAGACGTCTCATTCCTCCATGATGATCATTCCCCAATCCAAGGAGATAATCACGTTCGACGATGAAAATGATCTTCTATTGTTTGAAGTAGTTAAGATATCTTGGCTCATTGATTATGCAATCCTTCTAGAGAAGATTTCAAGAACCAGTCATCCTAATGGCGATCCAGTAAATTCTCCAACAACCACCTCTCACTTGAGGAAAAATTTGCCCCGAGAACATCATACCCTCCTCTCGACCACAACTAACATGCATTCCATCCTAAGTCAGTTCCAAAATAATTTTGGAGTTGCTTGTAAGCACTTTGATTGGACATTATCTTGGAACAAAGCCGATAAATGACCATCTTCTTGCTTAGAGAAAAACTATCTAGCCTTCTTCATTGTAACCAAGTAAAAGCAGAAGGAATGAAAAGAAAAAGAAAGAGAGAAAGACATGTTTTTCTCAATTCCTTTCAAAGATTTTTTAAAATTGTAATGATTTTTTCAGCTACTTCCACGGCCGTTCTCCCTAAAATGAAAGTTAAAGGTTCCTTTCCATGTTCACCAAGATCAAAAACCACGTCTGGGACGAGTCCTTCCTTCAGTTCAATGGCTCTACGAATTCCCCATTGAGTGGTCGACTCATCAATTTTCTTGATATCCTCGGGTTCTTCCTTTCGATCAAAGTAACTCGTGGTAAGTCCCGCACGTGACGTGGCATTCCGGATCACATCACTGTTGGCAATGTTAGCAGCAGCCCGGCATTCCGCGTCGAATTGCATGGCCGTGAGAATGGTTCGAGCCACGTGGGAGGAAACACCAAATTCTGGTTTTGATGGGACGATGATACCACGCCGATAACGCTGAATCCGTCCAGGAATGGCCGCCACGTCCATCACGTTTCGAGCGAATGGAAGCGGAATGGCCATGCCAATGTTCATCGCAACCTCCGGAATGACCAAATTTACTTTTTCTTCGTGTTGTTTTAACAAGTTAGCGGCATTCTCGATGTTTTGAAGGACCTTGAAACGTGCCGCGGGAATCGCTTGCCATGCAATGGGATTCACTGGTCCATGACCACCGCCTATCTTCAATCCGTGATCAATGGCAAGCGTGATGAACTCTTTTGCAAGCGTTATTGCTTCAACCAAGGATCGACCCTTAGCCAACTCTGCTGCTATTGCTGCTGAAAATGAGCATCCCGTGCCATGTGTTGCCGTGCTCGACAATCGGTTGGCCTCAAATTCCTTATAGGTCTTGGTACTTGAATCATAAAGGACATCAACGGCTTTTTTTCCATCAACATGCCCACCTTTCACGATAACCGCTTGCACGTCTTTTTCTTCAGCAATAACTCGTGCTGCCTCTCTTGCTTCTGAAAGCGTGGTGATCTCCAAGCCACTAATGACCTCCGCCTCCATTCGATTAGGAGTAATCACGATTGCAAGGGGAAGTAAATCACTGATGAGGGCATCAATGGCATCATCACGAAGAAGTTTTGCTCCGGACTTGGCAATCATCACTGGATCCACTACTACTGGGAATTGTAATTCTTCAATGACCTTGGCCACTGCTTTGATGATCCCC
>JAJRXH010000408.1 GCA_024276395.1 archaeon | reverse complement strand
GTCCAGCTCCGCAGCCCACATCCACAACGTTCAAGTTCCTTTCATTCTGAAGAAAGTCCTTGATAGTGAGTATCGGTTCAATATCGGTTGTTCTGAGCAATCTATATTGTCGTGCAATGCGTGAAAAGTGCTGGTTATTCAATTCTTGGATTATTTCATAAAATACCTCATGTGCCATATGATACACCTCCTCCTACAGCAAAAATCTCCATCTTTAACCTTCATTTCGAGATGACAATGGAATGTTGACAATAAACACGTGCATGTCCAACAAGCAGGCGAGGTTCATGTTTTTGATCCTTGATGCTCTCATTAAGTTCTTTCACTCTAATTTATCCAATTGATAAGAGGATGAAGTCAATGCTTGATTAACCTGAAAGAAATTTTAGATATATTGCTTGAGCAATTCTTTGAAATGTGGTTAACATATGTTGATTTTAACAGTAAGTATTAGACATTAACATCTCTTTCTTTAGCAGCTTTTAAGATTTTCGGTGAAAAATGGAACTTTTGTTTGCTTATTTTTAAGAGTTGACAAGATTGAGACATCTTTTAGAGATGTCAACGAAGCGATCTTTTTTATCGGATGTTATAATTTTATCGGGTTCGTTCCCGCAGCGAGGACACGAGATGGCGAATTCGATCGATACCTTTAAAAGGTTGGGAAACAGCTGTTGTAATCGAGGCATTTCCACGAGGTCCAAGTGAATTGTTGCACGTTTCACTCGAATTCCCTCCGTGCCTCGTGGAGATGTCTCTCTTTTTTATCGGTCACCCTTGGAGAACGAGGACCTCATCGGGCACGAGGGATTTCTGAATAACTCTCACTCCTTCTTACCTTCTAGTTAGAGAAATGAGATAAGGCTAGTAGGCATTAGAAACAACCGTGCTCACGGATACTTCAAAAGAAATGTTTAAAAGTTTTCAAGTAATATACTTTTAGGTGGAGAATCGTTTCTCCGATTAAAGATCAGCTGCCTAACGTAATGCTTCTTGTTCCTATTTTTTACATTTTTCTATATTGGCTTCGCACTTCCACTGTTAAAGAAGGGAGGTTGGACAATGAAGTGCATCATCTTAGCTGTGGGAAGAGGATCACGTTTAAATCAGTATGATGGACCCAAACCACTCACAAAAATCGATCACAAGCCACTAATTTACCATGTCATTAGAACTGGCATTATAGATGGCATTAATGAATTCATCACTGTTACGGGGTTTTATGGAGAAAAGATTGAAGCATATCTCCAACATTGTAAAAGATTGTTTCCGGAACTTGAGTCAATTGAAAACGCAAGAAATCCACATCCTGAAGAAGGAATTTTTTCATGTCTAATAAAAGGTATAGAGGTCAATGAATCTAATCAGACTGTCATCGTGACGATGGCAGATCATTTACATGCCACGGAAACTTTTTCTCACCTTCATGATGTCAAAAATGGGAACTTTTTAGTGATTGATCAACGACCACCGCCCTACATTGATCTTGAAGAGGCCACC
>JAJRXH010000407.1 GCA_024276395.1 archaeon | reverse complement strand
TTTTTTAACATAAACTTTGAGGTGTTATCATGATGAAGATCTCCTTGAGAAAAGCCGGCAAGGAGTGTTCGTGGTATTTCTTTCGGTGAGAGTTCCACTCGAATGAACAAGATGAAATGGAAGAAACGAGGGCGCGTAGCTCAGCCAGGTAGAGCAGCGGGCTCTTAACCCGTCGGTCGGGGGTTCGAATCCCTCCGCGCCCGCCATTCGTGTTCAAATTCCTATAGACGACCTCTTCTCTTCAAGTTGAATGGGTTAGGATTTTTCATGTTCGAAGTGATATCGAATGGGTAGGGTGATATATTCTGCAGCTGGAAGTCTTGTTGTTTTAGATATACGTTCTTCGACCGTAACGGAATTACTCATGGCCAAGAGAAAGATGACCACATCTTTTTTCCCGGGTTATTATGTTTTGCCAGGTGGCGTGATTAGTGTCGAAGATGTCGATCTTGCCAAGAAACTTGGCGTGCTGCAAGACTCACGAGATGGGGGATATTCCGAGGCGACCTATCGAATAGCATTTCTTCGAGAATTTTTTGAAGAAGTTGGAGTTCTCATTACTACCAAGGGATTAATTTCTGGGGGAGAGGTCAAACCCTTTCAAGACAAATTGACACGGGATGAGATGACCTTTGCTGATCTGTTAGATTCATTGGATCTAAAAATAACGGATTTGCCAATTACCAAGTTGGAATATGCGGGATCACGACTACGGCCTCCTTTCGTGAAGAAAACCTACCTTGCACGTTATTATCTTTATAAAATCCGACCAGAAGAAAAGGTCGAGCCGCAAGTCAATCCGTCGGAGATTGAGGATGCTGGTTGGTATCAGCCTCGTGAATTATTGGAGGGGTATTACCAACTAAGGATTCGTCTTCCTCCACCAACCCTGCAACAACTCCGTTACTTGGCGAATAGATCGTATCGTGAAGCGTTATCCAAATTAGGAGCTGTAGATAAGGCAAAGTACGGGATTGATTTTCCAGTAGAGCTCGTTCCAGATGTTGAAGCCATTCCACTTCCTTCAAAGACACTACCGCCTCATCAAACCACTAATTTAGCGGTGGTAGGGGGAAAAGAATGTTATCTTGTAGATCCAGCTCCATCCACTAGAGATAGTCGTCAACATTTAGAAGACGTGCTGAATCGTCTATCAAGGGAGGATAAGCAGGTAAAAGGCATCATTCTGACACATCATCACGAGGATCATGTGATGGGCGCAAGGTATCTCCAGAAACAGTATGGGATTCCTCTCATTGCGCATCGTGTCACGGCAGACCAGGTAGATTTTCCGATAGATGTGGTTCTTGAAGAAGAAACGTGGATGACGATATGTGATCATCGTGGCGATCCCTTGGAACTAAAGATCATTTTTACGCCTGGTCATACCAAGGGTAGCTTGACCGTCTTGCTTCCATCTAGAAGAGTGGCCGTGGTAGGTGACTTGTTAGCTGGAGTCGGAACTGTCATCATTAATCCTCCAGAAGGAAACCTTCGTGAATATCTTCGTTCTTTACGACGGCTTCAAGAGTTCGAGTTAGATATTGTCATTCCCGGACATGGTCCATTCATTTTAAGTCCTCATGAAAAAATTCGAGAATATCTTATTCATAGGACGGAGCGACATCATTACATCAAGGAAGCCTTGAAACGTGGTGCCACTTCGGTAATGGGCATTGTTCGTCAAGTATACGTGGATGTGCCATCGGAGTATCATTTCATGGCCAGTCGGTCGGTAATCGCACATCTCCAATTACTAGTAGAGGAGGGTGAATTAAATCCAGAAGAATTTGATGCTTTAGTTAAGAATCAAATCGTCATGAAAAGTAGATGAAAGCCGTTTTTCTGGATCATACCGGAGAATGGCGCATCTTGTTGTTTCCTTCATGAGAAGGGTAAGATGTATTTTTCAACTTCTTTTATGTATTCCTTGATGTCCTCAATGGTTAATTGTGGTCTGTCTGATTCGTTTTCATTGATCTGAACGTCATAGTTACGTAACTTGATTGCATTTAGAAGGAATTCTTCCTCCTCTTTTATCATTTCAAGGAAAAGTAGGTTAGTAAAGTTAAGTTTTTGTATATCATTTTTTAGCTCATCAAGTATTTTTCGAGCGGTTTCAAACTCGTTTTTGAGCGAAAGAAATCGGATTAGCAGTCGTCGCGCTATGAGTTTAATGAGGACTAATTTTTTTTCCTTGCTGATTTTTAGGAGTTGGTTCAGATAATTTTGGATGTCTTTCATATTTTCGAGTTCCAAGTCAACCTTTATCAGTTCCACGAGTGTTTTTATTTGAAAATCGACTTGTTCTAGCGTGATGGCTTTTTCTAAGACTTTTATCATGATATTGCGGGCCTTTTGAAGACGTTCGACTTTATCACTAATCTTCGTGTAATCTAGTACCGTTAACGTGGCTCGCGTGAGTTCACCTTCGGTTTCGATTTCCATTGGAAGATGCGCGATCTTTGCTTCCCATATTTGTTGGTAATAATTCCATCCCTCTTCGAACTGTCCAATGAGAGCGTGATACTTAGCAAATTCAAAATCAAGAGCTCTTAAAAGCCGTGGCTCACGTGCAAGGAGTTTTTTTAACATGTCAACGATCTCTTTAGTTTCTTCAAAATATTCGAGTTTCATGTACAAGTTCATGAGTAAGTTGAGGCTCCAACAAGCATTGTTTAAAAAATCAATTTCATTACCATGATGTTCTAAATGCTCGCTGATTGATTTCAAGATCAATTTTTTGTTGTGCCGCAAATGGTTTTCATTGGCATTCATCAAGTAGTGAATGGTCGTGAGAAAGGCCTTGATCGTGATGGCCGTCACTTGTAGAGTTGGATTTTTGATGGTGTCTAACAAAGTAATGCATTCTTCGAAGATCTTCAATGAGGATTCGAAATCACCAATGTAAAAGAGACAGGTAGCTAGATTGAAACTTGCTCGAAAATAGATGATGATATTTTGGATGCTTCCCTTGGCATGCGAACGGACATTTTCGAAGTATCGTGCAGCTTCATGATGATTGAGAAGATAATAATGCATCCTTCCTAATCCCAGTTCAATCTCAATCAGCCAACGTTCTTTTTCATCTTCTGGGATGATATAGGACAATTTTAACGCTTCTTCATAGGTGTGGATGACTTGATATGGTTCAAACATTTGGTTATGTAAGATGGCCTTTAACATCAAGATACGGAAGTAAGAAAAATATACATTCCAACCTCGTTTCTTGGCTGTTGCCGTGCATTGATTTAAAATGAGTAGAGCTTGGTGTATTTTGCCTTGATTTTGCAGAGCCTGAGCACGTGCCAAATGCTTCTCGAGGTAGTCGTTAAACGTGTCGTTATTAAATGTCATTTACACATCATCCATGTTAAGATTATATATCTTTTATAAAAGCATCGTTAGGGAACAAAGATCGTGAAAATCTGGCATCTGGCGAATTTTTTGATTTTCTTGATAAAAACAAAATTCTTGAAAAACAAAAAGCTTTCATGATTGTAAGGACCGTCATTGGGATATCATTGCGGTCTGCAAGCTAGTCATGAAGGAAACAAGAAACATGCGTTCAGGATCATTTTCGTTACAGGTGGTGACTAAAAATTCTGACATTAAAAGCACGTGACGTGCTTGTTCTGCTGAAAGTCGTGGTAAATGACCTTGTTTTTTCCAGTGCCAGATTAGAACAAGAAACGTGCTCATTAGATTCTTTTTCTTTTCAAGTGCTTTCTTCTGTCGTGACTTTTCCCTTTCTTTGCTTCTTTCTTGTTCCATCTCGTGAAGTGAAAGAAGTTGCAAGTAAGAACCTTTTTTGATCATCACGTTTAGTTT
>JAJRXH010000406.1 GCA_024276395.1 archaeon | reverse complement strand
TCTAAAAGTCTCGTAAAAAACATCGTTTCATAATTTATGATGTATCAGAACAACGATCTTTTCTCTAAGTAAATCAAAACATTCATCCCATTTCATACTATCAGCTTAACTCAATTTAAACCTTGCCAAGCAAGGACTTGTCATAGGATATTCGCGTCGACGGGATAGATATTCATAATGACACGATTATCACGCAAATTCAATCAATTAGCGGTGTTGACATCACGTCTCCAGTCCAAATTGCTAGACACACCCCTACAAGAGGATCTAAAACCTACACATTCATCGGGCTAGAACTATCATCATTCTATCGCATCCTGGAAAATCGAAAAACACTGGTTAGCACGGAAATTTTAGCTCTCACATCCGCATTGAAGTCGAGAGCTGAAACTCCTAGACAAGAAGACAATATTAACTTGACCAATCCGATCCCTGTTCTAGCACACCGACTACTTCAAGATGAATTAACAATTGGAAAAGGAACTGTCATCACGCTAAGCTTTCCTTCATACAAAGAAACGGGTAAACAACGATATGACCTCACCTTAGAAATTGTGGATTTTTTCACCAATTTTCCAAGCATCAAGGCTACTCCCAGCTTAATGGTAGATGATGCATCCTTAGAGATTCCCATAATCATTCCAATGCCGATTCTTAACACTCTCATCACCACAATAGATCTTCCAGCGTCTGAACAAAATGAATTCTTGTTGCTTACAGTGAAGGAAGAAAACAAGATAAATGACGTTACTCAGGACATCATCTCACGATTCAGTTACATTCCAACGATCACCGTGCAAAAACGTCTTACTTCAAGAGAGTTAGACCAAGTACTTCCCCAGCTCGACATTTACGAATCAATGAGAACGAATCAGATGCTGCAGATAGAGGTTGCTGTCATCATCATCGTGATCTTCTTCTTTTTTATTCTCCACTTTAGGCAGTGGATCAACCGGTATGAATCACTTGCACTGTTGTTTGGTGCCACTTCAACGTCATTAAAGCGCGAATATCTCATCGAAATAACTTTTTACATGATCTCAATAATAATACTTGCAGAACTGACCGTTCTATTCCTTGCCGTTGTTTCAAATGGCATCTCTGCTCTCACCTTCAACACGTTTCTTGAACAGGTACTGAGGCTCTTTATTCCAATTCTCGCGGGTACGATTCTAATGACGATAGTATTAGTCTCATTCATCTTAACCCGACCAATCAAAATTACAAAAGCAACTTTACCAAGATTTACCAGATAAAGTCCGATGCAGTCACCGTAAACATCGAATACATCAAAGAATCCCTGGGTTACATTATTTTGGCCATGAGAATGAACAAAAATCCCTTCCGATTGGTAAAAAACGTGAAATAAAGGAGTTGAACCAGCATGGTTATCGCAAAAACTACTCTCGAGTCCACGGTAGGTGTCAAAACTAAAGCGCTAACAATGGAAATGCAAGATCCCATCATTATCGTGCGCGACTTGATCCACATCTACGACAATTCTGCATCTCACCCTTCCTCTCCATTCCCTTCACGCAAAAAAACACTTGCCTTACGTGGCATTGACTTGGACATTAATGCTCGGACATTGACTGCCATTGTCGGAGAAAGTGGAT
>JAJRXH010000026.1 GCA_024276395.1 archaeon | reverse complement strand
TTCATTAATTCATATTCTTTCTCATTTTTCATTAAACTAACCCCAAATAACTTTAACAAAATCTAAAGGGGCGTAATTGAAGATTAATGAATGACCTCCCCACGCTCAATAGAAAAGATGACAAGAATCGTCATTAAACTTTGCCTTTTCTGACTGACTCACGTTTCGAGAGCCCCAATATTATCTTCGCTGGGTTTAGTTAAAAGCCATTACATTCCGGACAAAAAAATGAAGCGCGAAAAAGGTTCTATAGATCCTAACTGTTTTTTAACGGCCCTAAATGTATTTTTTAATGAGAAAATGATGAAGTAAGAGCGATGTTCAGCTTCTATCCTTAGAATCGTCAAGAATTTTCATGCATGTGTATGAAAGCTTTGAGAGATCGACAGTGCCAAATGGAAAAATGGCCTGATGATCTTTAGCAAGAATGAACAATGCTCGCAAGTGATGACTTTCATCCGTTGCGATGTTCACGAGGGGTTGTTCTGAAAAAAAGAAGGCTAGTGATAGATTCATGTTCAACACTTCGACACGTGCTCTCGGTCTTGAAGACCACAAGGCCATACCTAACGAGTATGGTGCGTGACTAGGCACGTGAATTGCTACATGTTGATTCACGCTAGGACCTATTGATGCATCATGGTCACTATATTGCATTACTTGGGGGCGGCCATCTACACCTTCACAGTAAAACATGTCATTAGGTGTTCCAGAGGTATTGAGGTTAGCAATGATCCGGGATTTAAATTTTCTCTTGGTTTTGCTTTCATTTTTCACCTCGAGGTCGACGAGGAGTAAAGGTGATTCTGGTAAAGTCAGATAACTAATGATAGCTTTGAGACCTTTCAAGCTCTCATCGTACTTGATGATTTCTGATTCGAAGACAACTCCAGCCCATTGCTGTTTTTTGATTTTTCTTGTGGTGAATTGTAACTGGTGAAATTCTCTGCTTCTCCACTTGCTAATTGAAAGAACAATGGGCAAAATTCCTCCATAAAATCGCTCATGATACAAGAACGGTCTTACTTCTGGATAGAATGTTTTCAAGTAGTTATGAGCAGGTTCCTTGAGGGTTCCAAGATAAAATAAGGCGGCAGAAAATTGATGGCTAGCACGAAAGAGGAGCTGACCATTATTCAGTTCAAAAGATTCCAAGTCATCCTTGTTCTTGGAAGAAGATATGGTCACGCTGCCTCGCTAGTCATGTACAGCAATGCTTAATGAGAATTCATTCAGGAGGTCCCCATCGTCGCGGTGAAGCCTTTCAAGGTGAATTCTTTCCTTTGAATTAATGGAAACTTGAATGGAATGCGTCCATCGTGTTACTTGGCTGACGTTGATCTTGACATCACGTGCTTGGATCGTTAACTGTTCAAATCCAGAAATGGTAAGGATCCCGCGAAGGTTATCTTGAGAGGTGACTGGAGGCTAATGAACAGGCGTGGATTGGCTTCATCAAGAATGACAGCTGCCGCGGGTGTACCATCATCTTCGGTGGTAGTCAATCCCTGTTGAAGGAGATTTCGTGGTGTTCTTATCACTTCATCTTCTGGTGATGCCCACGCCACTTCACGGAGCTAATTTTTCCATTCTTGTTGAATTTCTTGCCAAGTTGCTGCAAAAACAATTCAAATGGGTTGGGTGCTTGCTGTTTCCCCTGGGTTCAAGTTATTCATTCGTTGTTCGAACATATAAAAAATGTAGTTACGTTTGATGGATGACACGCTTTTCTGGTCAAACAAGATGCCCATGACACCCTCATCGTG
>JAJRXH010000405.1 GCA_024276395.1 archaeon | reverse complement strand
CCTTTAGACATATTTCACTTCCAACCTTTCATCCTATTTTAATGTTGCCTCTATCAGGCATAAAAACTAGTTATTTTCCTCCAGTTAACGTGGAGACATCCTCTAAGCAATGATATCTCTAGGTAGATAATAAACCTATCGGTGTGAAGATTTTCCAGCAAATTTCTCAAAAACTGTATGACTTGCAAGCAAGAGTTTTAAACAAATTACATATGAGTATTACCTGAAACAACCACAACACGTAGGATTACCTATAAAAAATCTGCATCAAAAACCAATTCCCACATCATTCTAAATTCCCATTTAAATCATCTATCGAGGATTTCATAAGAAACCTCTTGATTCTATTAATCGGAGGACAAACGATGTCCATCAACTTTAACCAACCACCATGGCGACAAATAATAATACCACATAAAGACATCATCTCCAATCAAACAACCGCACGAGAATTCGTTGTAGATCTAGGTGATTTACAGCATCTTAGAAACGATTGCCAAGCTGACATTGAAAATTTCTTTGAGAGAACTTACTTTACAGAAGGACTAGTCCGAATCATAGAAACAGTTCTTTTACGCTTGTCAGGACAAGGCGGAGATCCTGTTATCTTGTTGCAAGCGGAATTCGGTGGGGGAAAAACTCACACCCTGTTAACGCTATATCATCTTCTAACAAGCCCTGTCATCGCCAAAAAACATCTAAAAAACTGCAAAAGAACCGAAAAAATCGCTTCATTACTAGAATCGATCGAAAATGCTGAGAAGGTTCACATTATCACGTTTACTGGAACCCAAATCGATCCACTAACCGACAAAACACTGTGGGGAGAGATCGCAACACAACTAGGTAAATACGAATTAATCAAATCCCATGACATCCAAAAAGTTAGCCCTGGAAAAAAGAAACTAAAAGCCATTCTTGAAGACTCCCTTCCGATAGTCATTCTCATTGACGAATTGACAGAATACGTTGCTAAGATTGTAACTGGAAAACATCAAAAGTTGATTCCGTCTGCACAGATCTTAGCATTCATCCAAGAGTTAACAGAAGTCATTGCTGGACTACCAAGAGCAATGCTTGTCATGACTATTCCAAAACATGAAAGTGAAATATTTTCCGAGGAAGTAACATCCTTTCTCAAGAAATTGAAAAAAATATTAGGAAGAATGGAAATCCAGCATGCGCCCGTTCAAGCCAATGAGATCCCTTTCATCATTAGAAAACAATTATTTACTAAAATAACTAGTAAAGAGGAGATATCACAAGTAATAGCCCAGTACCAAAGAACGTATGAAGAGACAAAGCTGTATTTGCCACTGAAACAATCTTTAGTAGATTATCAAAAACAAATGATCAATTCATATCCCTTTCATCCTACCCTAATAAACCTACTATTCGAGCGTTGGAGCAACATTCCGACCTTCCAAGGAATCAGAGGGTCTCTAAGGATTCTAAGCTTGATAATATCAGATTTATGGAAAAAAAAAGATCCTCATCCCCTCATTCTTCCTGGATACGTTGATCTAGAAAACCCAACAATTCAAAGAGAACTACTTAAACATTTAGATGTAAATTGGGAAAAAATTATCAGGACAGAGATCACTGAGGAAAATGCAAGAGCCAAAATAGTGGATCAAACACTTGGTCGACAATTGCAGGCCTTCCAATTAACTAAAAAAATAGCAACAAGCATCTTCCTAAACTCCTTAAAAGATCGTAGCAACCATCGAGGAATAACCACTGCTGAAATCCTGCTAATGAACCTTCTACCAGAACATAAAGTGATTTTGCTTAATAACATCCTCGATAAATTCAGAAAAGAATCTTGGTTTCTACATTACGATAAACAAAGATACTTTTATACTACAATGCCTAATCTTAACTATTTGATAAAACTCAGAGAAGAAAATATCGATAAATCTACTGTAGAGGAACACATCTATAGCAATATAAAAAAAATGATCGAAAAAAGACCTAAAACTCACATCTGGCCTAAAACTCCAATGGAAATACCAGATAAAGAAGAAATACAAGTCATCATCCTACCTTTGTCTAAACCACATTCTTCCAATGAAACTACCAAGTTTGCTAGAGAAATTTATAACAAGGCTGGGAAAAATAACATCAGAGTAAAGAAAAATATGTTAATTCTCGTGGCTGCTGATGCTCAACAAATTCCAACATTATTGCAACTTGTAAAGAGATACCTAGCAATCAAGGAGCAAGTGAATGAGAAAGACAAGACAATTCCTTCATATAGTTTAAAGGAGATAAAGGATGAATTTGAACACTTAAAAGCAACTCTTCCATACAAAATTCTAATGACCTATAGATTTGCTGGAATTTCGAGCCAAGAAGGTGTATTTTGGATGGATATGGGATTGCCTAAGCCATCTGATGATGATTCCCTAACGAATAGAGCCGTTAATTTCCTAAAAAGCCAGCAATTAATCATTGATGAGCTCACTCCGATTTACCTAGTAGATAGAGTATTCTCAAAAGAAGAACCATCAAAAAGCCTTCGAGAGATTTGGAGTCTATTTTTGAGTACTCCTGGCTTCCCCATCTTAGAAAACAAGAAAGTTCTCATCAATACCATCAAGGAAGGATGTAAACAAAACCTTCTCGAGATCAAAATAAAAGACCAATCGCCAATCACATCAACCACTAAAGACGAAATCCCGCTAGATGCTCAAATCATCAACCTTACTGTTTTGGATTCTCACGACAACGATTCAAGTAAATTACTTGAATCAGAAGAAATTTCCACGACATTAAAGGATGAAACAGCATTAATCAATTATCTCTTCTTAGAAAGTGAATTACAGCATCCAGAGATAACATGGCATGATTTTTACCGAGGTGTCATCATTCCTTTAATCAAGGACAAAGATCACTCAGATATCAAGATCTCAATAACAATCGAATGGAAGTCAAAAAAGGGTCTTTCAGAGGAGATCCTTGAACAACAAATTAAAGAGTCACTAGCACAACTTCCTATTAGAATAATAAATCTCAATACAAAGAAAAAAACAGAAAACACGACCGATAAAGACCATTAAAAAAGAATCATTCTGGATAGGATTCGCATTCTGAAGATTTCTTTAAAATTAAAATGATCACCCTTGTTCTGGTTGTAATGACGGAACATGACAATCGCAGATCATTTCATCGGATTCCAACCACCATAAACTCCAATAAACCCATCTACCACCACAATGAGTACATCTCCAAATAACATCTGGATATGCATAATCAACTGCACTTAAAAAGCACTCAACTGCTGGTTGAACCACGGGACGCTTCTTCCTTAGAAAATTCAGAGCTTCTAAAGGATTCATTCCTTTTATTTTCATCAAATACGCAGATACAATACTCGGAGACCGTGAAACGCCCACTGCACAATGAACCAGAATATTTCGACATTCTTTCTGTGCCATACTAATAAATTTCAATGCTTCTTCAAAAACCAGCGCATCAATGATCTGTCCATCAAGTAATGGCAAATGCTTGTATAGAAAATGAGGTGGATAAAGATCTTTGTAATATGCCTCCGCTTGCACGGAAAGGATGGCCGTGATGTCATACTGTTCCAATAATTCTAAATTTGTTGCAGCACGTTCAGAGCCTAGATAGATACCATCAATGATAAAATTCATCTCATTCATTCATCACGTTCTCCTTTTTCTGATCTAATTCATTGAAAATATCCGTTATCTCTTTGAAGGAGGAAGATTTTTGGACCTTTTGACGATATTGTTTCCCTTCAGGTATTCCTTTCAACAACTCAGTGGCTATTCTCTTCACGTACAAGAAATACTTCCCTTCACCGAAATACCGAAAGTGATAATATAACAAACGGCGATAAAAAAAAGTTCGCGAATACTCAGCTAGTGATTTCCTTCCAGTCAATGTTTTTTTAATTCTGTTGAAAATATCGGGATCATTTCTTGCTTTTCTGCCAATTAACACCCCAATACAGCCAATTTCTTTTGCCCATCGAACCTTATCAATGGTCCAGAAGTTGCCATTAGCAACGATATTAAAATCTGTTTCCTCGCAAATTACAGGAAGAATCTCATAACGAGGCTCACCTGACCTTTTTTCTTCTGCTAATCGCAGATGAACGGTAATCCAAGCCAGATCACTCGTTAACTCTTCAATTTTTTTTAATGTCGCAAGAATTGTAATTTCGTCATATCCAAGACGCATTTTGATGGACACTGGCAAAGGAGAATAATCAACAGCAACACGAACAATCTCCTCAAAAATATCAAGGTTTTTTCTTTTAAGAAGCAAGGATCCTGCATTAAGGCGATGCATGCGCGCTGAAGGACAGCCAAAATTCAAATCTAAAACATCATAATTCTCATCCATCCCATTTTGAGCTAAAAACTTGATCGCATTTTTTATTTCAAGAGGTGTTGTGGCTAATAACTGAATTCCTATAGGACGCTCTTCAGGCACGGTCATAGTAAGAAACTGTAACGCCTTCGGATTTGCTTTAGTCAATCCCAAGGGAGCAATCATCTCTGTAAAAACCATATCCGCACCATTTTCTCGGCATAATAAACGGAAAGATAGGTATGTATAATCCACCATGGGTGCAAGTCCAATGAAAAACGATTTTGGTAATGTCATTTTCTTCCAATGTGCCTAATGATGAATAATATTATTAAATCCATCACAATGGCATTCTAACTGACCATTACCACTTCTCTTCAAGTTACTTACCAACAACCCACGGAATGTCGTGATAAAAATGAAGTAAATGCAATTTCTTCAATTTTTTGAATTTAGACCATCTTTCTTTCAATACTATCTTGTAAAAAGGTTATCAACAGCCTTCTTGATCGGCATATCAGTTGGAATGATGACGATCCTCTTTGTATTCATCATTCAAGCAATGTCAATACGTTTCAGTCCAATATTTGCGTCGATGACAATCATCAGGGCTGGAATGATCACTGTCTTCTTGGCAAATGGATACACTGAGGTAGAAGACACTGGAATAGGATAATTG
>JAJRXH010000404.1 GCA_024276395.1 archaeon | reverse complement strand
TTTTGCACGATACTTGCATTTCAAGGCATCTGCACGAACGGTGCTTGATCTAGGGTCCGGAACGGGATTTCTCTTGTTTTCATTACCTTGGCAAGATAAAAACGAAGTTATCTAGGAATTGAGGTGAATGAAAATGCACTGAAAATAGCACGCCTGAATGCTGCTTTTAATGAAACACTCTGGATGAGGTTCGTGAAATTAGATGTTCAAGAAGATCTTACTTCCCACTTGAAAAAGCAATTCGACTTAATCATTGGAAACTTACCAATCATTCCGACCCCTCAAGAAACTAATTGCAAGTGGTTTAGACGTCTTCATTCGGATGGAGGAGCGGACGGACAAACTTTCCTCAAATCTGCATTAACACAAGCACCTTCACTCTTAGAGAGAAACGGAGAAGCAATTTTTCTTGCTTGTTCACTAGGAACACCTAATCGACCTTTTTTACTAGAACATCTAACTGAAATGGCATCTCGCCTTGGAATGTCCATCAAAGTAGCCGTGATAAAAAAATACCAGTCGAATTGGATGCTTTCTTTAGGGCACATGGCAAGATCCGACAATATAACACTTGGATGCATTTTTTTGAGAAACAAGGAGCAACAGCATGGTATCGCCTCATCATTCGCGTGACCAAAAGCCAACAAGAAGAAAGCAACCTCCAATTTCTCGAAATGACTAGAACTGATTTTTTAGACCTTTAAATCAGAAAAATCTTGACAAGAGGCTCGTGACTCTAATCATACCTTATTACTTGACAGATATCGGTTTTCATCATCAAAACACGAGAATTAATAGGTTAGTAGAGATGGCCCATGAAATCATAATTTTCATTGACCGGAGATGGAAAGAATTTTCCCATCAATCAGTAATGACGAGCAGTCACGTCCTTCAAGAACGATTTCCAGAAATATTTCCAACGTTAGGCTCTGCTATTCTGTTTTGGGGAAACTGCGTGGTAAATCTGGCAGAAGGACCTCCACAACTAACGAGAAAACTATTGTAATTAAACATGGCTTCTAGTGGATTGATGTTATTCAGTGAAGTCTAATTAACTACTAAGTTTGTCGAGCACTTCCAGAAAATAATCGATTCCAACTACCAAGGAATTGAATTCCATTCGAAAATCGTCAAATGGAATGTCAGGTAGCATATCCGCTTCCACGTACACATGGCCTTCTTCGTCAGCAGAGAACGACTTCATTAAGATAAAAGTTTCCAAGAAGACAGAGATGATACAATGCGGCTTTGAGGTCCGAATTGAACTTGAGATCCTCACTGAACTTGAAAACACGCGTCTTGATGTGCACCCATTCGTTATCTGCCATAACAACAAGCTCAAAGTCATGTCCCTTAACGTGATAAGGAGCAATTAAAACCGGTATCTCTGCATCCTTGAGGAGAAAGGAGGTTCGTTCATACACGATGCCCATTTGGTCAAGATGTTGAGCAATCTTCATCAAATTTGTCTCTGTTTTTCCTACCATTTTTCATTCACGATTCCTTTACTTACTTCATCAATTTAAATCGTTTTTTTTCACACCTTAACCCATGACGATAGTTTTAATCCTCCCTTGAAGAAGTAAAATCCCATTCTCATTCCAGTTCCATTAATGATAAAAACAATGAATGCTAAAATCATTCTAATTTCCTAAGCGAATGACGGGATGCAGACCTAAGAGCGTTGCTCACGCTTGCTCGTGGTGATAGCTCTGCTCCCTTGGCGATGAGATAATTAAAGAGTGACATTATCCCCACGCCATTCAAGGCATTCGTATAAAAAATGGGAAATCCTTGCTCTTTAATCATCGTTTCTAGTTCTTCGGTTTTTAACGAGTTCTTGAGTGCTTTAAGAACCATTGATGGCGTGAGTTCTCTCAGGTCCAACTCAAACCCTCGATATTTCTCCCTTAGTCTCATGAGACTTTCTGTAGTCGTGCTAGCTGGAGATTTATCCTTTACCATGGCCAGACCGCCAAGATATTGTACAGCTAGGGGTCGCATTGCAAAAATTTCTTGACTAAGCCTATTATAATACTCAGCATCATCATGCTGCAACAACAATAACTGAACAGCGAGCTCTCTAGCAACTGCCTTGGCATTATCTTCAGTTAATGGAGGCTGACCAAATTCAGACTCATTTATACAAAAAGAATGATATATGAGAGCCTCCAAGTGTTCAAATCCAATGAAATCATCTGGAGACAATGTAAAAGTATGCATCTTTCCCTTGATCACTAGATTTGGAACGCTATAGGTAATCGAGGTGGAGCGCACTCTTTTCAAGAAAGAATACAGATAATTCACGGCACTAGTTTGCCATTGTGGATCTTTAAGGTGTTGCTTCAAATCTATCTTGTTAAACACGATAACAATGCGCGGAAGACCCTTTTGTCTTTTCCGAATGTTCTCTAAATTGGTAGTCAGCTGTCTCACGCTATGTTCACAAGAGGTCAGTCGTGATGAATCAAACACGGTCACTAGAAACGTCTCTGGTGAAGCCAAGCCAGTGATGACTTCACGTATTTGGTCGTAAATGTTCTGTCCACCCAAATCATAACCAGTCAAGTGAATGGCGCCGTGCTGATGTGGGAATTTTAGGTCAATGGTATCCAAACCAACAGTCCCAACGCTAGTATCTTTCTCCATATAACTTTGAAGATTCACACCTAAATCCCGGAGCCACTCGTCAAACTTGATTAAATTGTATTGCCACGAAGCCCAGTCAAAATAAGAGGTATAAGAAAGATCTAGTTCTTCTTCGTTCTCAAGATGCTCTTGACGTTGCCAATCCATCCAATCGCGATAGGACAATACACCATTTTCCTGGAGAAAATACTCATATTGGCGAGCATACTTGAGATACAATAGTTCCGAGAATTTTTTCATGATGGTCGTTTTACCGGCCATTCCATCCCCTAAAAGGATGATATTTACCTTAACAGTTGGCATTCAAGGGCACCACCCGACCCTTACGGGCTTGCAAGGATTTTACTCATTCATTCTTTACAAGCGGCACTATTTAAATATTTGGATGTCTTGTCTTTACTGCTCTGTGAACCGCCACGGAGCCCCGTAGCAACTGCCACCACTTGATGTTCTGCCAACCACTCATTTTTATTATCGCTTCCATTTTCTCCGGACAGTAAAACTTATCCATTGATTCAGCAAGGTATTGATAAGCGTTTTTTAGGCCAAAAAGACTCGCAATTTTAGGTACTACCTTGGAAAAGTAAAATCTATTTACAAACCGTTCAAGATAACGCTTGGGAATGCTACTTTCTAGCACGATCAAAATTCCACCAGTTTTCGTAACTCGATGTATTTCTCTTAATGCCGCTTGAGGTGGATTCATGTTCCGAATCCCATATCCAATGAACGTGGCACTCATTGATTCACTGGGAAAAGGCAGGTCAAAAGCACTTGCTCTCACCCATTCTACTCTTTCTAGGTCTTCTCTTGTCAGAATTCTCTTAGCTTTACGGCGCGCTCGGAAGAGCATCCGTTCTGAAAAATCAACAGCGATTACTTTTACTTCTGATGTGTGTTTCGTGGCTTTCAAGATCTCAAAAGTAAAATCACCGGTTCCACAAGCCAAGTCAAGTATGGTGCCCTCTTCCAGTTGCGTGATGCCGCTCACGTGCACTGAAAACTTTCGCGTCCAACGAATGGTGCCAAAAGTCATTAATTCATTCATGAAATCATAATAAGGACTAATCTCATCAAACAACTCCCTAATCAGAGTAGGTTCTTTTTTGAGCAATTCTGACATCGAAATTTCCATCAAGCAACCTCCTCTTGTCACATGGACGGAATTTCGATTGTAGTCAAATATCTTTCCTTATCAGCCCACTATCGGGACCTTTTCCCCTCATTGACCAGTTAAAATAACAGTACTTGGATTTATAGCATTATCATCACGAACGTGAGCACGCACACCGTTATCAAGGTCACGTAAAAGAAACGCCATAGCAAGTGATGATATAACCACTCAACGTGCTTCATTGAACGATTTGCATTCCGCACGAGATGAAGCAAGGAACGAAGCTCTCTCTCCATTTCTCTCGTTAACTTCGTCAAATCCCTTTCAAGATAATGCTTTCTTGTAAAATGATATTGCACTCGTGAGATGCGAAACTTAGCACGAAAAACCAAAATTTGAATCACGATTGCCAGAGTTAAAGTGATGATCAAGATAATGATGTTAATGCCAGCAAGATATCTTATTTCCGACGAAGCCTCATTAAGGAGGAGAAGAACAGAAGTGATGGTTAATGCCGATGTCGAAGTAGCAATGGTTGCTAATGGTACTGCCGCATCACTCAAGTAAGCAGCCTTCTCCAAATGATGATGCGTGAGATCATGGATTGTTTCGGAAATTTCCTCATCATCTTCTTCTACCAACGACAATAACAGTTCTTCAACTTTCTTGATCGATCGTTCATTCATCATTTCATCCTTCGTTTTTTCGTTTACGACCTGATCGCACGATAACCAAGATCAACATAATGAGAATGCTGACAATCAGCATTGTTACGAGAATGTCGACACGAAGGCCAAGAAAGTATTGAGAAGACAGAAGATCTCTCAAATTTTCCGTCAAATCAATCGTTTTTCCCTGACATGCATTGCCATGAGGATCTTCAACTAAAATAGTGACCAAGAAAACTTCAAAATCACCAGTTAATGGAATGTCCAATACAAGAGTCACCGTGCTTGCACGGACTGGCAAGACTTCTTCAATCTCTTGCCAATATTTTTCATCGAAGGTATAATTTACGGACACGCGATATAATGCAACATCATCATGGGCGGTAACCTTGAATGACAAGCTGTTCGCTCCCAAAAAGTCTGATTCAACCTTAGTAATCTCTTGATCAAGTACTTCTGGCTCATCTTCATCTAAGAGTGAAAGTACAGCTCGTGTAGCATTTAACACACCATGACCATAACTAGGATCCCAAACTTCTCCGTTCATTGGTGTTGCCGTGCGAATTAATAATGACCAGACCTCGTCAACGGTAAGAGAGCCATTCAAGGACCAGAGCAAAGCAGCGACACCAGCAACGTGAGGAACAGCATATGACGTGCCATTCTCAACGAGATACCGTCCTTGTATCCAAGTCGATCGAATTCCACTCCCTGGAGCAGCAATCATCGTCCCATTACCACGATTCACGAATGAAGGCACGCTATTTTCAGCATCAATAGACGAAACGGCTAGAACTTCTTGATAAGCTGCTGGATACGCGATGGTATCTCGTCCATCGTTACCAGTGGCACCGACAATCAAGATGTTTGCTTTTTTGGCACGAATGAGAGCATCATGTACCTCTGATGGTGGCACGACTTGCGATTCAAGGCTCAGCACGATGATGCGAGCTTCATTGATGATGGCATAATCGATTGCCTTCACGAATAAATCCCATTGATCGGCATAAAGAAGACCATGTTCATCAAGAACCCTCAAGGCCATGATGCTCACGTTTGGGGCAACTCCCACGATTCCGTGATTATTCAATCGTGCCGCTAAAATTCCACTCACGAAGGTACCATGACCATACTCATCCATCGGATCAGCATCACCATCTTGGAAATCCCATCCACTCACGTCATCCACGTACCCATTCTGATCGTCATCCTTTCCATTTCCCGGAATTTCATCAACATTGATCCAAGAAG
>JAJRXH010000403.1 GCA_024276395.1 archaeon | reverse complement strand
TTCTAGCAAAACAATAGAAAGAAAACGCTTAAGTTCAGTTAATGAAAGAGTATTAGCAATGAAGCAACGACCCCATTTCTCATGATCAAGATAAGAAATTTGACCGTTTTTTTCAATGTAGATTTCATGTACCATGTCATCAATTAGGTACGGACCAATGTTCTTGATTCCAAGAAGCTGAAAGAAAAAATAGTAATAAAGATCATTCAGAATTTCTTTCTTTTTTTCCAAGTCAAAAAAATTCAAAATGGTGTTTTGATATGTTTCTCGCAGACAAGAACTTAATTGACGGAAGAATATTTTTTCATCTAGGTAAGAATACCGTTCTTCCATTTGTTTCCTTAAAATTTGTTCGATTTCTGTTGTATGGTCAAGATGACTCTGATATGAGGGACTTAGCGCGTGTCGAATGATTCTTCTATCTTTGTCATCAGTTGTTAAGCTTATGATATAACAGGCCAATTGATATGTGGTGCCAATGGATATTATCTTTTTGTCATCAGTCTCAATATTCTTAGACACCCGAAAATCGTGTTTCCCATGGCCGATGTTGACATTTATTTTCCACATCGTTGATTCTCTCCTAAATGAGTGAAGATTTTGATTGATTTGTTCGTTTTTTATGGAGTATTAAGCCTGTTGAAAGAGAAATCGTAGCAATGAGAATAAACAAGTCAAATAAATTAAAATTTGTTAATCCCTCATTTCCACTTGCTGCTTGTTCAGATAGATACCAATAGACGTGAAATACGAGTTCTTCATCAGGCCTCTGGCTAATATTTTTGATAAGTAGGAATCTTACTGTATCATTAAGGGTAGTTTTCCAGTTGTTCTTCATTTTTTTCTGATTTGCATCATATAATTCGTATCCTCTAACAGTTCTTCCATTCACTAAATTCAGAGGTAGTGGAATCTTTGCTGTTATATTTAGGATGGTTGAGAAGATGTTTTTAGAAATCATAATCTGTGATGTGATGACGTCATTAGAAATTGGCAAAAGAGATGATGATATAACTAAAATAGGATAAGTTATGTTAAAATAAATGTAAAACGTGATGTTTTCTGACGATTGTAGTAACGTGGGTGAAAAACTCGATAAGAGGGTTGTAGTTGAGGAGGAGAAAAATGTTGAATTCTCGATAGTTGCAATTAGCTGTCCACTCGAGGAATTTCGGAGCTCAATCCAGATGGAATTTACCACCTTCTGAGAGAATATGAAGGGAATGTTAGCGTGTAACTGAATCGTATGATTCTGTCTCGTGCTTCGAATGTTGAACTCTGATGAAGGACGAAAAAGAAAAGACAATATCATTGAACTGTTTGTCATTACAGGGTTTGGAGAGAATTTTTCAAGCATTAGACTTCCGTAAAGGTGAGTTACATTGCCGGCGCTCGTCTCAAATTTGTTGTTGATCATAAAAATTCCGCTTATGATTTTGTTATCCTTTATGTATAAGGTCCAATTTGCCATAAAACTATACCAAACATCTGGTAGGTCATCCCAAAAGACATTGATGGTTCCGTCTGGATCATTGATACTTTCGATGAGTTTTGAGTGGCTTTCGTTTAGGATTATTGCAAGTGATAGTCTGTTGTCTTTCAAGGGTTGTTTTGATACGTGTGTAGATTCGGAGCTGTTTGTCATTGGAAGATATTGTAAATAGCCCTTGAGGGAAAGCCATTGATTAGAAGGTTGATTTATCTTATCGACAATAAAGAAGACTGTTGATGGAAGAATCTCAATCGGAGTGATGTTGTAAAACTTCAATCCATTTACTAAAGTCCATTCTGTAAATAATGAGTATATTCCAGAGCGAAATGAAGCTAAATTAAGATTTAGTGACCAATTCTCAATATCGTCAACCATATAGGTCTCATTAAGGAGGAATCTGGTCGTTGATCTAGACAAATCTTCATAATGAGAGATGTTGGCATCAACAAGCAGTAATCGCACCGTTGCTGATCCCTGTAAGGAAAATTCATTGGTTCGAAGGCTTCCAGACAAGATCCATCTTGAAAATTGGTAAATGTTGGTGCCATTTAGCTTGACCATATCTATGGGCCTTGGAGTAGATTCATTGGACATTAAAACTAGGTAAGATACGAATAAACCATGGAACCATCCAGAATCCCAAAGAACGACAATGATGGCATTTCCTTCTTTCAGTTTGGCACTCTCATTTTTTGATATGTAGAGAATGAAATATCCTGTTGAAGTTATTTCAATCTGGAAATGGGATAATGACAGCCACGATATGTTTTCAGATATGTTCTGATAGAAATAGATATCAAGAATGTTAGTTTTCATTGAAAAATTCAAATAGTTGTCTATGTATCCATCTAAAAACCAGGGATCACCGAGCAAAATTATTTGAGATGCCATTGAGACTTGGGTTATCTCATTGGGCTCCCACAACACCAGTTGCAAGTCTAAGGCCTGCAGGATGTTGAGAGACGCATAGACCAAGACAGAAAATTCCATCTGTTGATGTGTCATGTTATGAGATTTCTGGGTGATGTTAACTATATGCTCCTGTGATGTGCCATTGATGAATGTTGACTCTGACAATGTGTGATTTAGTAAAGGTATTAATCTCTTCGGGATAAAAATGGTTATTTTTTTCTGAATTAATGTTAGATCTCCTTTAAATTCTACATCTGATTCATTACCCACGAAATAAAATCCAGTAATGATTGTGTTAGTTGAATTTGTCACTTTCCATTGTGGATTTATCATCCATCGAAGGCATTTGTTGAAAGAAAGGTCGTAATAGATGAGTGATTTCCAAGAGAGGTAACTTTTTCCGACATCATCTATTAAGATTATATTAAGAGAAATGTTAACTTGCGATTGATTGAGAAATAATGAATGATGTTTTGCTTTTCCAGACTCTGGGTCAAACTGAAGAGTTAATTGATTAACATTGGCCGTCCAGTTGTAATAAGTCGATGGAACATATGAATTCAATCGTAATTCATCTAATGAAAATCCAATGCTTAATGTAGAGTTGGGTGGTATGTCTGTCGCAATAACGTGCCATTCAAGAAATATCTCGGAAATTGAATCAAAGTACAACCGTGCTTTTTCTGACGTAAAATTGTCTAAGGTCTCATATTCTGCTATATTCATGATAAATTTTGTCAAATTTAAAATTAAAAGTAAATTAGGGTCAAGAATGCTAATGTTTTTTGGAAAATAGTGTACCGGTCCATTTGCTGAATTTCCCACGAAAGCATTATAGGTATCAAACATGGGAGATGATGGTGGTGAAAACAAGGTGGACCATTTCCACGTGATGTAAAAAATGCCTCCTGCTGTTGATTTGTTGAGTGCATCTGAAGGATGAAATTTTAGACCAAATCTGAGTAAATAATCTGATTTGACCGAGGTTGAATTTGATGTCGAAAATATGAATTCTTTTAAATTTAGATTTAGAGCGAAAACGGTTGGATATGTCATCACGTGAGAAAATGCAGATTCATTTGTCCCCAAAAGAAAATGTAAAGATCGTGATACGTGGAAAGATGGCGTTATTTCTGTTGAATTAGATGAAATCTTGTTAATGATGAGTAATGATCTATCAGTTGTGGTTGTGGATGAATTAAGCCAAAAATAGTTAAAGCTTTCATTTTCGATGCCATTCGAAACATCTTTCGAAAAAAATGTGTTCTTATTTATGATGTCTGTTAAGGAAAGAATCATTGAAGGTGATTCTTTTTCTTGGATGCTCATGTTCGTTAAAATCGCTGCCCGTGTTGTATTGAGGGTAATGTGGTTTGTGTTAGTAGTTAGTTCAGAAGATTGTAAGGAATACGAAATGTTCGTTGTTTGAGTGTGATTAAGATTAAGTAATAAGGATGAAATGTTGGAATCTGTGTCATTAAACGGAACTGAGGAAGTTGATCCAGACGATAATTTGCTACTGTAGTCTTGGCCAATACTTACATTCTTTGAATTACTTTTCGAGAGGATTTTTGCGGACTGTTTAAAACTAAGAGCATCTAATTCATCTTTAGAGTCTAGGAATTCCGAAAAAATGTTTTTAGAGAGATTTTTCTGGGACGTAGAAGGAATTCTTGCTAATGATCCAGTAATATTGATGATGCTAATTGATCCGATGAGAAAGATAAAGGAGATAATTTTCATCATTCTGGATAATTTAGAAGGAACTAGGTGATCAATAGACATTAAATCTTTCTTTTTGTTACGCAGTATGAGTTTTGTTAGTTCATTTCTCATTTCTAACACCAGAATCTTACATCTCTCTAATCTAAATTATTAATCGAACGCAAAAACTACATGTATGAGGTACGATTCATTCAATGGTCTTGGCTCGATGATATTAGCTAGTAGATTGCTTCTTGATTGGATTTTTCTCTCTTTTTTATCTTCTGTGTTGTCGATCACGTCATCACGTCGGTAACGTGCCTTTCAATCATCGGCATCGCGTCATCCGTGATGTCTCTGTTTCTCCACGAGAGTCGAGGACAAAACACGAGAATTCGTGGTTACCCTGCTCAAGGGTAGTTTTCCTCATTTTCTCTCTTTTTTATCTTCAGTTTTTCTGATCAGCCCG
>JAJRXH010000402.1 GCA_024276395.1 archaeon | reverse complement strand
TAAAAATTGCTGAGTAGTACCTTGAAAACCTACTTGATTAATGGCATCTTCATCTAACTCATCTGACAGTTGTTCATTAACCGAAAGTCTTGACTCTGATAAAACGGTCGTTATTATGGATTGGAAAGTACTTATTGACTTCTTAAGCATTCTTTCTGGCCAAGAGGATTTTCCATCTGTCAAATAACACATGAGATAGCATCCTAATTCACTTTTTCCCAATAGATTTCTTTTTTGTTGGAGAATTTCCATTAGCCGTCTGGATGTAAGGGGATTTCCATTATAAACGATGATACCGGCTCTCCCTAGCGCAGTCATGAGCATTTTTTTACCTTGAACGGCAGCAATGACTGTTATTTTCTCATTGAGTGAAGAATGAACTGGCAATCCCTCTACATCCACGCGAATCAATGGACCTTCCTTGAAAGATTCTGATAAGGGATCATTCATGAAATCTAGAATGAGCTGCATTCGCCTGATTAATTCTTTTGGCGTGATCTTGAAGTATTTTCTGAGACGTTGGTCTCCAGCACCTACAACGAAATGCTTAAACCAAGGAAAGTGGAGATGAGCACTTAAGATTAACTCTTGGAGGTACCACGGGGGATATTTTGCCAATGGGAGGAAAGGAACCATACCTGGAAAATTACTTTCGTTCTCCTTGCTCGATTGTGATAAAAAACTGCTCATCAATCGTTCAATACGAAAAGAACATTATCTGGACGAGAGTTATCGCTAAGCCAAAAGTGAACGGTAGATTTCACATCAAAAAACGAATGAATCAAGTTTTTCAATTGTTCATCAGAAGCTGATGATGGGAGCCCCACTGCTAGTTTCAAGGTAATACCTCATGACAATTTTTTTCTCAGGGTTAGTTAATTGTCTAGGAAATGCCTCAAGCCTTTATTTGTCTTGATAGCGACCTTTAATTCTTCCTCAGGAATGTCTGTCGAATGCTGACAATTCTCATGCTACGAAAATGCGTTCCTTGGAAAGGTAGTTTAAAAGGTGTATGACCTCTAAGAGTTCTTCTAGTGAATTTCCTTTCCGAGGGCCATCAATGATGATTCTCACGTGAAATCTCGTGGCTTTGAATGTGGGTTTGCCATCGCAAACACCTGGATTGCATCTCACGTGCTTTAACAACGAGTCATTCCTGCGATGTCAGTCGTCTATGACCACGTGAGACGCAAAGTCACCGCTTGCCGGCTTGACATGGTATTTTCATTCTAAACTTCTTCTTAAACATGATTGTCACTCATCATCCACATTCATCTGAGTGATGATTTTCTTTTTCCAAGCATCTATTAATTGATTAGGGGACCCAAGAAATGTACTGTCAATTGTTCTCTCTCCCATGGAACTAATTATAGCGTTCACTAGTGGTCAGTTCTATTCATGGAATTATCTTCTGAGTAGTGCTCGAAACGTCTATAAATGCCCTCCTTGTGAGATGGTATTAGAAGTGATGGAAATGTCGGAAAAAACAAAAACTACATCTGAAAATAAAGAATTTACTGCTGGATTTCACGCTAACTTACATATAGTCATTACACTTATCTTGATAGGGATGTTAGTACTGAATGCAGCGTTATGGTCATTAGCTGACCGAATTGGCGTAGTATTTATGATTTTCGCAGAAGTCATCTTTTTTCTTGGATTATCTTTTCTCAATAATACTTTTCATGAAATTTTCGTACGCATCACACCTGGTAAACTTTACTTGATGGATATCCTCATCATTGCATGGAGTGTGGGAGCCTTCTTAACATTTAAAGCCGATGCCGTAACTTGTCTAGCACTTAACTGTCCTTCCACTGATGAGATTGCATTAGATAAGCTAGTTTCGGTCACGTATTTTATTTTCATTAATAGTTATCTCGTGGGATGTCTTTATCAGGCGTTGAAAACAATTTATCAGTATTACAAGGCAAGTTCTCTGGAATGAAGCAACAATCTAGTTAGTACGTTGAAACAACGGCTATAAGATGCCAATGATGACCATAAAAGAGGCAAAAAAACGATGGACACGCTAACTTTTTATATTGTAGATGTTTTTGGCTTGAAAAAATTCACCGGAAATCAGTTAGCAGTGTTTCTTGATGCGGGTAATCTTTCAACGAGGGAAATGCAACTAATTGCTCAAGAAATGAATTTTTCAGAGTCGACGTTTATTTTGAGCCGCGAGCCGATCAATGGTGGGTATGATGTGAGAATTTTCACTCCGAAGAGTGAATTGCCTTTTGCTGGCCATCCCACTCTGGGCACGGCCTGGGTAATTCGGGAGGAAATACTCAAGAAGCCCATTACTCAACTTAACTTGAACTTGAAGGTTGGACAAATCCCTGTCACGTTTCAAGGAGAGATTCTTTGGATGAAACAAGGTTTTCCGGCATTTGGTAAGATCATTTCAGATCATAACCTAGTTGCACGGAGCTTGTAGTTAGATCCTGAGGCCATTGATTCAAAATTTCCAATCCAAGAAGTCTCTACTGGCTTGCCATTCTTGATTGTACCCCTTCGATCACTTCATCACATCAAAAACGCAAGCGTCAGTTATGACTTGCACGTGAAAGTACTTGCACGAACCAATTCAAAAGGGATGCTACTTTTTTGTCCAGAAACAGAGCATTCAAATCATGATCTTCACGTCAGAATGTTCGCTCCCTTGCTTGGTGTCCTTGAAGATCCAGCTACTGGAAGTGCTAATGGTTGTCTGGCAGCTTACCTAGTAAAGCATCGTTATTTAGGATCTTCAGAGATTGACATCATTGTTGAACAAGGTTTCGAGTTAAATCGGCCATCTCTGCTGTATCTGAGGGCAAAAAAGATGAAAAACAACGATATTGAAGTGCAAGTGGGTGGGAAAGTTTACATCATTGCCCATGGTAACTTATTCTACCGAGAGAGAACTACTCATAGCCTATCATCATGATGGGAGACTGAAAAATCAGTTTTTATCTTGATATTTGTATTTCAATATCCTAAAGTAAAGAATATCGGTCTCTGTTGAAACTTGCTGAGTGAGTTACCTCGAGTAACTTTTTGTCAAGAATCACGGCTAGTTGCTTTGAAAGAAGGAACGTGATAATCGCTCACGTGCCAGATTTCCCTGGTAATGAAAATCATCATCCCAAAAAATACAGTTGCCGTGCCGAGGTGTATTGCAACTAATTCCGGGGGAAGTCTGGTGAGCACTGCTAACCCTCCAAGAAGGACTTGGACACCTAGCAACATCAGAGCTACAATGAGGAGAATTCCAATCTTCTTGAGGAAATATATGACGGTCTCATCTGAAACACTCTTGTACCGATAGTAGGTCTGCCACGAAAAAACTGCCAAAAGGACTACTAAAATTCCTAAAGATCCAGCTAGCAATCGATGTGCGAATTCAATGAGCGTAAATTCTTCTGCGAAACTAGGAATGAATTGTCCGTAGCATAATGGCCAGTCTGGACATCCCAATCCAGCACCTGCAGCTGCCACGTATGATCCCACGATCATGACTACAAGGGTCTGAATGATGACCAAGAAACTGATGATTTTTAAGGCTGTAAAGGTTCTCTGCATAAGATAATGTTCCTCCTATTGATGAAATTCATTCAAAAAGTTAAGAGCCACATGGGAATCAAAAGTTAATGAATTATCTACAGAAACAGCAATTTTAATGAGTTCAAATAAATTATGGTCTAACTATCATGCGTGTTCATAATACAAGAAAGAAGAAGACGCTGATGCTTGATGAGAAGTCATGATGTAAAAAAGAAAAAATCGAAAGAAGACTTTGATTTGGTCATTTCATTAAATTTAATCAAAGTCACTGTCTGAATCAGAATCGCCACCAGCTCCTCCCGAGTCACCGCCGCCAGTAGATTTGGCTGCGATCACGTCATCAATTCGGAGGATCATCTGAGCGGCTTCTGAAGCTGCTTTCATTGCTTGTTTTTTGACTAATGTTGGTTCAAAAATGTTCAGTTCCCACATGTCCTTGACGCCGCCATTTACCGGATCGACGCCGAAGGTAGTTTTACCTTCCTTGTGTGCTGTTCGGAGCTGCACGATCATATCCATTGGATCAAGTCCACCGTTCTCGGCAAGTGTTCGAGGGATCACTTCAAGGGCATCGGCAAAGGCGCGAATGGCTAATTGCTTGCCACCATGGAATTCGTCTGCATACTCACGTAGGGCACGAGCGACCTCAACTTCAGGAGCACCGCCGCCTGGCAAGATCTTATTTTCAGTTAGGACGTTTCTGACGACACAGAGGGCATCATGGATGGATCGTTCTGCTTCGTCAACGACGAGTTCAGTACCGCCACGGACGAGGATGGTCACGGACTTGGCCTTGGGGCATTCTTCGACGAAGAGCATGTCTTCATCACCGACTTTTTCCTGGTGCACCCATCCC
>JAJRXH010000401.1 GCA_024276395.1 archaeon | reverse complement strand
CTCAAGTATGGGCGAAATGTATTCTTTTTCTCCTTAGCTTTGGATGTAGAGCGGATAAAAGTTCAAGATCGGTGATTCTTGTTGGTCATTATGACGGTAATGATCCGCGAAAAGCAATGCCCTCGAGTGGTCTCAATGATAGTTCATTCTTGTTTTTCATTTTTATCATCACTTTATTTCTGTCAAGATAGGTCGTGAATGACACTGAAATCTCTCCGAGGTCGTGAGAACTTATCTTTACATCTTTCGTGACAATGATCGATTTCTCGCTGAAATTAAGAAGAATAGTCATTTCTTGCTGATGATATGTTCTTTGATAAGTAAGCACGTGTTTTTTCATGGTAGTGATGTTTTCAATCGTCCCAAAAAGAATTTCATCGTGTTCTTTTCTGAATCTGATGAGCGCACGATAAAAGGACAACATTGACTGAGGATTATTTTGTTGACGTTTCACGTTGACCTCTCGGTAGTGTTTTTCCACTGGGAGCCAGAGATCTTTTTCGTTACACTTGGAAAATCCGGCATTCTTATCATCTGACCATTGCATTGGCGTTCGACAGCCATCACGCCCTACGGGAATGGGACTGAACCAAAATTTTTTTCCAACCGGGTCTTGAAGTCGCTTTCTAGGTATTCGTGCTTGTCGCATTCCGATTTCTTCACCATGATATATGACTGGAGTTCCTCTTAAGGTCATTTGCAAGAACGCCAGCAGTCGTGCTTTCCGTTCATCATTTCCCACTCGTGAAATCATTCGAGGACGATCATGATTTGAAAAGACGTAACAGGGATGGAAAGGTTCTGGTAATGTAGATTCGATGGTAGAAATGACTTTTAAAAACTTCTTGGCTTTGAATGGGCACGATGTGAACGTGAAATTGAACACGAGATGGAGTCCATCATTATTAGGGCCATAATACTTTCGGACACGCTCTGGTGGTCCCAACACTTCTCCAAGAAGAACTCGTGGCGGTTCATGTTGTTCCACCAATGTTCGCAGTTCTTTCACGAATTCAATGTTTTCTGGGAGATCTTGGCAGTATCGATGTTCTTGAAAGAGAAATGCATCGGAATGATCTGATGGAAATAGACGCCAAGACCATGGGTTGTCCTTTAGTTCTGGGTCTTCAAAGATGTGATGAATCACATCGAGTCGGAAGCCATCAACTCCCTTGTCGAGCCAAAACTTGGTCATCTTGAACATTTCTTTCTTGACTTGTGGATTTCTATAGTTGAGATCAGGCTGTTCTGGAAGAAAATGATGATAATACCATTGATCCGTCTGTGGATCATATGTCCAAGCCGGTCCACCAAAAAAGCTCTTCCAGTTATTGGGAGGTTTCCTCCCCTTGGGTTTTTTTCCATCACGCCAAATATAGAAGTCACGATATGGGTTTTCTCGGCTTTTTCTTGATTGCTTGAACCACTCGTGTTGATCTGATGTGTGATTCAAGACTAGATCCAATAAAATCTTGATTTCGTGCTCGTGAGCCACTCTTAGGAGCTCCTCGAAGTCCTTCATGGTTCCAAAGATGGGATCGATTTGGTAATAGTCTTCGACATCATATCCGAAATCAGCTTGAGGAGACTTGAAAATGGGGGACAACCAGATGGTATCGATCCCTAATTCAACTAAGTAATCGAATTTCTCGATGATTCCTTGTAAATCACCTATACCATCGTTGTTTGTGTCGAAAAAACTTCGTGGATAGATTTGATAAATCATAGCCTGATGAAACCATTCTTTTTTGCCGTGAGACATTTTTCATCACGATCTTTAGTAATTTCTTCATTTAATTCACTCAAAACGGGAACTTTTTCTTTTAATTAGCATGAGTGGGTTGCTGGTTACTTGGATTTCATTCCGGTCAATTATCATGATTCATGACGTTAATTCAGTTAAAAATCATTACGATATCATCTTACTTGAGAAATCCGTGATGTTGAAGACAAGACAACTTTTTTGAAGTAGGAAAGAAATCTGTAACATGGGTAGAACTAGCAGATTCTCTGCCCCCATCGATGTATTTGAGGTGTATTAGGAATGACGATTGAGATTGATGAGGCAACAAAGAGACAAGTAAGTGACTTGTTGTCCCGAATGGAAGATAAAGTCAAGATTCACTTGTTTTTAACACAAAATCATTGCTTGTTGTGCAACGAGACAAGAGAAATGGTGGAAATCGTTACTAAGTTGGCACCTGAGGGAAAACTTGAACTACACGTGTGTGAGTGCGAGGTAGACAGCGAGGAAGCAAAAAAATACAATATTGACAAGCATCCGGCGATTGTCATCGAGGGAAATAACAAGGGACTGATCCGCTATTTTGGTATTCCTTCTGGCTATGAGTTTAGTGCTTTCATTGAGGATCTCATTGATGCGAGCATTGGTGATCCGAAGATCCTTTCTCCCAAGGGGAAGGAGATGATTCAAGCCATTGATAAACCCGTGCACATTCAAGTTTTCGTGACACCAACCTGTCCTTATTGTCCTAGAGCCGTGCGTCTGGCACATGCAGCTGCAATGCTTAATGAGCACATCACGGCTGACATGGTAGAGGCAATGGAGTTTCAAGAACTTTCGATGAAGTATCACGTGATGGGAGTGCCAAAGTTAGTCTTTAATGATAAGGTAACCATTGAGGGTGCCCCACCAGAGCCAATGTTTCTTCAAAAACT
>JAJRXH010000400.1 GCA_024276395.1 archaeon | reverse complement strand
AGATGGGATTGAAGGAAGTCATTGATGATTCTTTTTTGATGGGATTCATCTAGATGGTTGATTCTTTCCAAGATGAAATGAAGACCTTTTTTCGTCATTAACAAGCGATTATCATGCCCTAATTGGACGAATCTAACGTGGCCAATTTTTAAAGCAACGGATATTAATGCTTGCCATAACTCGTTCTTGCCATTCCATTCTGTGCTTGTATTTTGCATGAACATTGCTTTTTTCTTTTTTTCCTTGAGAATGACATGCAAACTTCTCTTGAACATTGTTATGACTGATTTAGTATGACTAGAATGATAGAGGGTGCAAAGTATTAACATCAACAAGTATGCTTGGCAGATGTCGTGATACTTTGATTCTTCAATTTTTTTGAAGTCATTATGAAGGATGTTTTCAAGCAAATGTAAGTTGAATTTATTGGTTGCTTGGGGTGGTGAAAAGAAATTTGGACATTTTTTTCGTGTTTTAGCATTGTTTTCTATTTCATTCAGTAGTGTTGTTTCGAATTCATTTAATTGCCTTTTTATTTTTTTGATTTCCAGGTATCTTGCTTCAATTGTCTTTTCGATGTACCTAACTGATATCGTCAATTCATCTTGCCTTGCGAGGACAGAAGCTAATTTAAGTAGCAAGAAGGACTCCTTAAATTTTAGTTGTTCCCCATAAAAATGAGACTTAAATATCAAGTATTTTATTTTATGAATGTTGGGGGAAGAAGGCAGTTGCTTAAGGAATTCTTGCCATCTTCTTAAAGTCAAATACACGTAGTACAAGTTATTAAGTGTTCGATTTGCAAGCCATTTTTTCAGCCTTATTTTGCTTAGTGATTCAAAGGCAAAAGCTCTAAGTCGTAAATCTAGTTTTTCTACTGTTAAAACCTGTTCCCAATTCTGGATTGCGTTATTCCAATTATCGTGTGCCAAAGCATCCAGTGCTTGTAACATGCATCGGTAGGCACGTAATGAGGGATTTTCGAGTAACTTGACCGACAGCTGCGCGTGGAGAGAAGTACATGTCGAAGGATGAAACTGTTTTAGCTCAGTTAGGCTTAAAGCAAGTCCAATGGTCAAATAAATTTTCATTAAGTTTTTTTCAGTGGTTGTTTCATCTAATGACAATATTGATAGGCCCAATTCGAAGATCCATCGTGCTTTTCCGGCCTCTCCTCGTGTTAACAATTCCAGGCCAACGTGGTTCATTGAATCTAAATTCAACCGACTTGAAGATAAAATAATTCTTTCAGAAAATTCATTAACTTCTGGTTCTACTCGTAGAAGTCCGCCAAATCCATTCCTATGAGCATTTAAGGGCATTAAATTCAACCATCCGTTATACTTGAGAAATGAAGAACGTTACTTTACTTTTTTTCCGTTTAGAAGTGTCGTGAGAAACAGTTTATGGGAAGACTTGTAATTAAAAAGGAGAGTTATTCAGTTCTCCCCGTCATTTAAAAGATGTTTTTAAAAACCTATTCTTCCTTTAAATACTCCAAGGGGAAGTGAATAACTCCCATTAAAAGATGCTATTTCTTTCGAGCACCTCAAATCTGTTCAATCATTCATCTTGCCTATCTAAGTCTTTTTAACAAAAAAAATTTTTAAATATTATCATTAAATAGTATTGAATCGGAAGAAAATGACCAGCATCATGCAGTTCTACTTGTAATTTTTTTTGATATTTGAAAAGAGGGAATGACTCCACATTTGCAGATTGCCATGTTACATGCTGCTCGTAACTTAATAAAATCGTGATATGGCTTTTTGTGACTGAGTAAAGTATGGTGAAATGAATGACATCTCAAGTGATGAGTTTCTCATTTTGGTTGATTTGAATTAGTTTTAGCAGTGCATGTATCCATTGAAACAAGAAGGTTTAGATATGTTGTCTATAAATCTTTTTCTCGGTAAATTGGAACAATCTGCTTCGTGTTTTTGATGTATCTAATTCTTATCTGTATTTGGATTCTACACTTATGAACTTGAATTTCTCCAGCCGTGGTCTTACATCATGGTAGTTTACTGATTACCTTACTTTCATTTTCTTTCACGTGGTTTCCTCCGAGGACAGAAGAAACCCTGATTTCGATCCATGGAAAATTATTCTATGATTTCGGTTCATCAACAATTGGGATGTCTATCTATCTATCTCCTAAAATAATCATTCTTTCTAAATTTGGAGAAGTAAGGTTGTTATTTACATTCTAATCAGTAGGGGCAGTTTGGGGGGAACAAGTGTCTTTATAATTTCCAGATAATACGTGTTGGATGAATGATGTGTTGCATGTTAAAAAACGGAGATAGATGAAAGGAGGTTCAGATCATGAGAGATATGTTCACGTCTGGTGCTGCATTGCTGTTAGTCATCTATGTGATGGCGATTGTTTCTATTCCACTTGCCATGGTAACCTCCCCGCCATTACCCAAGGCCAAGCACCCCACTGAAGTTACCAGCGAGGATGAAAAGAAGGCCATCATTAACAGTTTTGAACAACCTCTAGATACAGGAATTTATCTTCCATATCCTAATGACCTCACGACAAAGGGAGAAGACATTCCGGATGATGTCTACATGACAGTTATGATTGCTGTTCAAGCTCGGTACGTTGACAGCACTACTCTAGCGTTACTTTTCAAACCTGACTATTATACAGCTGAGGAGTATATTTATGATTTTAGTATTAAGTTTAACATAACATCCCAGCGAGGGTTCTCGGAGGATGTTTCAACTCTCCTACTTGGTACCATTTCCTTGTCTCGATCGACTTTTGACAAGAAAGAGGAGTTATCAACATTTCCATTTGTAGAGCTTCCCATCTATGATGAGTACCGTGTGGAGGCCTTGATAAATGTAAGATACTCTCAATGTCCTCCACCATCTTCCTCTGAAAGCCTAACATCCTTTGGGCAGTTTCATTTGGGAACTAAGACATTCATTCCAACCAACTTTCGTCTTCGTTCATTAGAGTTTCACTTAGAAAAACCAGATTCTCTTGCAAAAAACAGAGAAATGACAGCTAATATCGGAGGTGTGAATGATATCCAACAAATTGTTGTTTATTGCACGCCACAGGAGGCTCAGATCAGTGACACGGGATATTGGGACTATGAAATTTCGTACATGTTCCCTGACGATAGGGACAAGTCATCACTTCATTTCATTTACGTTATTGGCTATCTTATCATGGTAATTGCTTTACCTTGGGCTCTTGTTTTCATTGCCGTTGTCATCACGCTGGTCACGGTGCCAAAATACGAGCGAGACTTTAGAATCCGAGATGATGATGTGTACATTAGCGTGATATCTTGGTTTGCCATGCTGACTCTTGGTTTCGTCGTCATCGCCCTTTATTGCTACTGGGTGCCACGGTTGTTTTTACCCTGATGCCATTCCGTCTACCGTGATGGACCCCTTTTTAGGAAACTCAGTTCTTCCACTGAGACGGTAGGGTCTTTTACGATGACTTTCACTGATGGTCTAATCCTAACTGATTTTAATGTTGAGATACCAATCAAAGGGGTTATATCCACTTCTTTTAGCGAGAGGATCACGGAAAGGTCGATATGTTCTAACTTGCAAGAGTTTTCATTGCTATGACTTTCTATTGGTTGTATCTTGTTTTTCTTGTCAAATGGTCCAAAATCAATGTGCTGGAAGCAATCTCCTCTGAGATCAAGAGTTTTAAGTTGGGAACAAGCGGCAAGTGGTTCTAGATCGATTTCTTGAAGTGAACACCAAAGTTGGATTCGTTCTAATGAGGGATGATGCGTTAATGGAGTAAGATTTAATCTTGATGTTTTAGAAGATTGGACTTTTCCGAAACTTACCTTCGAAGAAAGGCGACACTACAGATGAATCGAGGCTTACCGTTCAAGATTGCAAAGGCAGCCGCCATCAGGACCGCTAGCACCGTAAACCGCTCATGGTAACCACTCGAGCGGTTCCTCTCACTTGATGCCCCTGTTTTTCAAACTCCGTTATTTGAGAATCACGTCCGATTTTTCACCACTGATGGTCCACGTGAGGAGACATGACGAGGGATCGTGAAACGAGGAGGCTGCCTTGCTGTTTTTTGT
>JAJRXH010000399.1 GCA_024276395.1 archaeon | reverse complement strand
AGAACAAGATTATTGGCGGTGTTCTTCTTCAATCTATAAATGCTGGTGGACGTGATGAGAGAAATCATTCTTGAAAATCACCATGAATTAATAATAGGGGATTCTCCATCAGAGACGGCCTTGGAGTTGGCACGAAACATCAAGGGATACTTAACTTCTTTAAGTAGGGAAAAGTCGCGCTTGTACTTGGCTCTTTCTGGAGGAAGTACTCCCAAGATGCTGTATGAGTTATTGGCCACGAAAGCTGAATTTTCAAGGACAGTTCCCTGGCAGCAAGTGCACTTGTTCTGGGTGGATGAAAGGTGGGTGTTACCCGATCATCCACAGAGTAATTATCGACTAGTCAAGGAGACTTTACTTGATTCAGTACCCATTCCGGCCAGTCAAGTCCATCCTATGCCCGTGGTTAAATATCCACCAGTAGAAGCAAAAGTTGAGTATGAAAAAGTAATGCGGGAGGAGTTTGCATTACCACTGGACACCGAAGGCCTTCCGTCTTTTGATCTCGTTCTCCTGGGAATGGGCGAAGATGGCCATACAGCTTCAATCTTTCCGGGTGAAACTGCTCAATTTCTAGCTCAAACATCATCCTGGGTGGAATGTCCTTATGTATCAAAGATAAATTCACATCGAATGACGTTGACTCCTTTAGTGTTGAATGCAGCTAAGGAAGCGTGGTTTTTGGTGACTGGTAAACATAAAGCAGCTACCTTAAAGAAGGTCCTTCAGGGTGATCATGATCCCGTGCACTTACCAGCTCAAATGATCCACCTTCACGGAAAAGTGATTAAGTGGTTCGTGGATATAGAAGCTGTTTCTCAGCTTGATTTATAAAGAAAAAGGTATTACGTTATGTGATAGAAGCTTGTTACATGGTAGATATAAAACTTTGACACGTGAAGAAGGTGTTCTTACAGTGGAAAACATTGACCCTTTATCTTATGCAACTGTCTCAGTCATTGATGATATCGTGTATCTTGAAGTTTCCAAGAAGGATTTTGTTTCAAAAATGGGTAAATGGCTGCTTGAACAAGAGGTAAAAATGCAGTCATTGATACATTTCATCGATTTAGAAAGTGATATCGGCGTTATTTTGCCGACTAGCTTGTCAGATGCCTTTCAGAAAAAGTTTAAACCTTCATTGAGGGAACTCCAAAAAATATTTGGTGTAGCCTTTGACTTGGTTGGTTTGGAGCAAGTGCTGCGTGATGTTAGGGATGTGCCTTCCTTGCTCATCACGTTACTGAAGCCGTTCAGTGATGAAAAAATACCGATTTATAGTATGGTTGTCGCAAATTCCAAGATATATCTTTATTTTCTTCCCCAGTATCATGATGAGACCTTAAAAATCGTCTTTCGCTAAAAATGTGTTTCTTTATTTTGTACACCCTATTTTGTTTATTTTTAATTTTTAGAAGTTGATGAGAAAGACTAAGAGGGCAAGAACCAGCACGATGATGTTGTACCCCAGATGTAGGATGAAAGTTTTTTTCAGTGATTTTTGTTTGCAGTAAATTTGACCAAGGAAGATGCCAAGCAAGAAAGTCGTCACTGCACTGGCAAATGTGAGGCTAGCATGTGCAACTATGAAGAAGAACGCTGAAATGAAGAGAACCAAGTTTTGGTGAAGCTTTTCTTTTTCCAGAAATTCAATCAGGGCCTTGCGGAAGAATAGCTCTTCAACAAAGAGAATGAAAATGAAGATTAGCGTAGCTTGGGCTAAAAGCCAAAATAATTGAATGAGAAATTGGGGCGTGAGTGCTCGAAGCCAGCTTGCAGAAGAATCAAGGTTTAAATTTCCGAATTGTGTCTTGAAAAGGAAGCTTGTTATCGAGATAGATAAGATTGGGGAAGAAGTTACAAGCTGCGTTAATATTAGACCAAGAACCGCTATTCCGACAATGGCGCTCCAGTGACGTTTCGTGATGGCAGCATCATCAGAAAATTTTGATTCTGTCATGAGACTGGCAAGGTGTTCTTCTAAAACAGGCTTTTTT
>JAJRXH010000398.1 GCA_024276395.1 archaeon | reverse complement strand
GAGGGCTCGTGTTTTATCCTCGCATCACGGGGAGAGGTCCTCACGAAGCGATTAACGTGATGACACGACCTTGAACCCACGCGTGACAGAAACATCGGGCTGATCAGAAAAACTGAAGATAAAAAAGAGAGAAAAGATGCATTTTCAGGGATTTTTTTTGATTTTCAACGAAAGGGAACATCTTCAAGCAGTAACATTCTCTGACATCTGTCAAGTATGTTATGATTCACTAGAATGGGATGGAAAAGCATATTCGTGTCGTTCTTGTGGACGATATGTCTGCTTCAAGTGCAAGAAGCCTCGATCACGATGCGTCTTTTGTAATGAAACGCTTCGAGTGTTTCCAGTAGAATGTCCAACTTGTCAGATAGACTTTCTCTCACCATTGGACTTGGTCAAGCGGATGAGATGCCCGCAATGTCAGCGAAAGTGTCGTCCCATCAAGCATTCGTGATATGAAGATGCATCATCGCATCGGTGATGGTGGCTTTCAGTTTTTTGTTTCCCTTTCATGTCGTGGTATCACTTTTGTTTCTTTTATCTGGCTTGATGATGACAGCTTTCCCATGTCTACCATTAATTCGGATCTCTAAAGGATTTGGAAGGTGAATCCACTTTACGTGTTCGGTCTCCTCCTTGACAGCCTGGGAATTTAACCATTTCCAGTCGATGAAGGATGAAGGATCATCGTAAGTCACAGAAAGGTATCCTTTTCGTGATGTCGTGACGTTCACGAAGAAGTGCATGCCACGGGAGGCATCAATTCGGAAGTGTTCCAGTTCGACTTCCACGATAACCGCGGCTTGGTCAATATCTTCCCAACGAACTGGAATTCCCAGGAATGGATCACGAGTACCCCATCTTCCAGGGCCAATGAGCAAGTATTGTCTCTGTAATCTTGCTAACTTTTGGTTGAATATGCTGATTTCGTTGCGAATTTCAGTGGTGTGGAGATTTGAAAAATTCTCTGGCTTGACAAGGATGATATTTTCGACGTTCGTGATGATGCCGTTTCCAAGAGCTTGCTGGGTAAATAGAAGGGCTTTTTCTCGAAAAGCCTCAATCTCAATGTCTACTCGATCAATCTCTGTGACTAAAGGTCTTACTTGCAGCACGACAAACTTGTGTTTATTTTTTCTCGTGCGATCTAGAAGAACAGCAAACTCAATTTCCACCTCACAGCCAAAGCTTTCCCGGCTAATGTTTAATAGATCAATGAGGGTATCGGCTAAAGGAAATCTTCCATACTTTAGAATGGAAGCAAAAGTGACCAAAGGTGCGCCAGTTGCCAGTAAACCATCGACGATTCGCTCATTTTGAAAATCATATACGCTTCCAAGCCAAGAAAGAGTGCCATCTTTCTGGGCCGTTGTTAATGAATACTTCTCCAAGGTAGCCCATTCGCCATCTCTTGCTAGATCAAAAGTATCAAGGTCCATCCTTAGGGCAATGAATTCGTTCTGGGTACTTTGAAGTGCTTCCTTGGGAGATGCTAACTGAGGTAACAAGCGCGGATACTTGGGACAGAAAGTCAAGCATTTTCCTCCTTCCACGACCATGGTACCTAATCCGAGAGCCACATGAGCAATCCCATCTTCGTGTTTCATGTAAGATACGGGATAAAAGTTAAAAGACTGGGCTACTCCGGAAAAATCAGGATAAAATCGTTCATTGATGGGACGACCCACGATTTGTTGAAGGATTACTGCCATTTTCTCAATTTCTATTTGTTGTCCAATGGATTTGATGTAACTTTTTGCCGTCTGGGAAAAAGTCGATGCATAAACTAGCTTGATGGCATCGCAAAGCTGCTTGAGTCGAACTTGTGGATCTGAGTGATTGTTTGGTAGCATGTACGTGGCGTAAATGCCAGCAAAAGGCTGGAATTGCGAGTCTTCCAAGAGACTAGATGATCTTACTGCTAATGGTTTTTCGACCTTGCGGATGATCTCTTTCCACTCTGCTTTGGTCTCGACCATCAGCGAGGCGATGAGCGTGTGCTTTGGGTACTGCTTCTTGCAGTCGGCCATCTCCTTGAGGTTCACCTCGATGGGCCGGTCGGTGATGAGCTCGATGTTGTTGAGGCCCATCATGCGCATGTTGCCGTAGTCGACGCCCCCGAAGCGTGACGACACG
>JAJRXH010000397.1 GCA_024276395.1 archaeon | reverse complement strand
TTTTTTATTTTTTTGAACAATTCATCTAAATACAAGATAGGTTAGTTCTGCGACAAGAAGCAATCCGCGACAGACAATGACTCGCTGAATTGTTAGTTTTCCACGCGAGTTTTCCGGGAGAATTTGTGGAGACAAGGGAACTTGAAATCGGTCATCTCCAGAGGTCTTATCTAGGATTGTGGGCAATGGAAATACTCGATAATAATAAGTGATGATGTTGTTGGAATCAACTCTAACGTAATGTACCATGAAGCTCAGGCCTTCTCCTTGAGAGCTCGCAGTTTCGATGACAAGAGGGTTTTGGATGATACTGGTTTTTCTGCCAACGATTTCAAATGAGCCATCTTTTTGTTCTTCAAATACCAGTAATGTTTGGTTGGTTATCTGTGATTGATCCGTGATCGATGAGCTCCCAAAATAAACATTTTTTTGTGCAGACCAGCTTAAAAAGGTTGCAAATCTTCGCGAACTTCCATCGATGTTGACAAAACCAGGTACTGTCGTCAAATCTCTGTCTTGTATCCAATTAATACCCCATAATGTGGATGTTTTCTTGGCGATGATTACTAATCCGAATCCTTGTTCATTGGCATTTCCCTTGTTAGTGGGTGCAGTAACTTGTACCATGGTCTTGCCGTTCTCATTAGTAGTGCTTCTGGTTTCGTTCGCCTTACCAGTTACGAAATCTATGGTGATGATAGATATTGTTGCATTGATGACTGGTTTTCCAGAAATGGTGTAGGTGGCTGCAAGTTGATAAGTATAAACGCCTCCATTTGAATTAATTCTTTGATAGGTTAAGTTTATTGGTGGCAATAATTTTAATTGAAAGTGTGTGTTATCATCGAGCCCGAGCTTGTTATGGATGTATTGATAGGTGACAGGCCGAAAATCATTGAAGCTTTGAATAGCACTAGCGTCTGCTCCAATGCGAGCTAATTTAGCGGGATCGATTTCCATTCTGGTCTTTTGGTTACCTTGCTGTTCGAAATCTAAGGCTAACCCAAAAGAAGTGGGGGTTTCGGGGGTGACTCCCCAGTTTGGGGTGCCTGGTTGCATGAAGATTTGTCTGAATAATTCAGATGCATCATTTTGATTGATGTCACCGTAAATGGTAGCATGAAGGGCGATTTGGATGTTGAATAGTAATAGAATGAATTGTGCTAACATGATGAGAAAGATAAAAGCACTTACCATGAAATCAACAGCTCTCATTTGACCCCTTGTTGACCTAAATAGTTTTCGAATTGTAGTTAGCATCAAGAAATCCCTCTAGAAGAAATGATTTGGTTATCGAAGAGCATGTGATTGTTGAAGAATAACTCTCGACGAAATGGGAAAGATGATTCATGATTTCATTCAAAAAATGGTTATGTTATTAATATGCCCAAGTTTTAGCCTTTTTTGTCGGCAAGATACTTGCTTTCTAGATTCATTAGTAGTTCTTCTAATCTATCCCGTAATTCGATGATGGTTACTTCTAAGTCGACTATTTTTAGACCTTTTTCTAAGGTTTCTAACGCTTGTGCTACATTTTGATTGGCTTTTACAATTTCGTTGGCAAGATTGATTGTATTATTTCCTGTGCTTGTGCCTCCAGCTTGACCTTCTAATAAACTTTCAATGCGATTGAGCTTGTCTTGAATGGTTTTTAGGTCTGTTCCCGAGACGGAGGTGGAAGTTGAGGAAGTACCGCTCTTTCCTATTAGACCTTGTATTTGAACAATGGCGAATTGCATGTTTTGCATGTTTTCCTCAATTTTTCCAATTCTCATGAGGATTTCGTTCATTAGTTCCTCTTCTTTTTTGCCCATCTTGTTATCGCTCCTTCTTTTTCAGCAGCTGATGCCAGCAAACATTAGGATTTTAAAGAATATGTAACCAATTGTTAGCATTAGGACGGAATGTTTGAGTCCGTACTTTGCATTTCCAGTACTCATCTTTCCAGCAATCAAGCCCGTGATGATGGCTTCAATGATGATGAGATGGTAAAACAACATCTGAAGACCAGCGACATTCAATGGTAGTTTAGGGACTTGATCTATGGTTTCAGCAGTAGCTGTAGCTGCCTGACATGCAATCAGGTTAATGAAACTAACTGAAATGATGACCATTACTAATCCAAAGATGAGATATGCGGTATAGACGATGTAGGTATAAGGTTTTAGACTC
>JAJRXH010000396.1 GCA_024276395.1 archaeon | reverse complement strand
ATGAGTATTTGGGCTATAAATCTTTTCGAAAAACAGCTATTAGGCCTCTTGATAAGCTAAAGAGTGTCAAAAACGTGTATGAAACGATATTGAAGTTTATACAAAGAAGGGATATATCGGCAAAAGAGGCAGGTCGTATATTGTCCGCTCTTAATATATTCAGAGCAGTGGATTCTGCTTATGATGTGGAGTTTTCCGTTGGCGCCGGCTTTCCATTTGGAGGAAAAAAGGGAGAGATGGAAGCGTACATAAGTGGACGTATCAAGATCATAGATTCCCGTATACACAATGAAGAGAAACAGCTGCGGGAGTTGGTTCTGAAAGCTGAAGGAAGATTAAATGACGCTGAGAAGTTTTTAGCGGAAAGGAAAGCCGAGCTTGAATCCGCCAGGCTCGCGTATAAAGAGGCTTTGGAGAAGGGTGTCGGCGTAACAGCGGAAATCGAGGCGACTTTCAACGATGTTTTATATAAAGAAAAAGCTGTAATTGTCGCGGAGAGAGATCTGGTTATTGCCAAGATCAACGCAAAGAAAACAAAAGGCATAAAACTGGAAGACGCTAAGCCTAAGGAAGAAAGATCTATTGAAGAAAGACTAAAGGAAGCAGAAGGAATTCTGGTATGCGGTTCACCAGGAGCTGGAAAGTCAACATTCGCTCAAGCTCTAGCAGATGAATACGTGAAGCAAGGACGAATTGTAAAAACTTTAGAAAAACCACGAGATCTACAAGTAGATGAATTTGTTACCCAGTATTCAGCATTAGATAAGGATATGGCAAAGACGGGAAATGTACTTCTTCTCGTGAGACCAGACAACGTGATTTATGATGAATTAAGAGATGATCAAGATTTCAAGGTGTTTGCTGACTTACGATTAGCTGGTGTGGGCATGCTTGGTGTCATTCATGCTTCCCAACCAGTAGACGCCATCCAACGATTCGTAGGACGTATCGAACTAGGTATGATTCCTCAAGTCATCGACACCGTTGTTTACATAGCAAATGGTGACGTGGCCAAAGTCTTATCCCTAGAAATGACCGTGAAAGTCCCAGCAGGGATGACAGCAAGTGATTTGGCACGTCCGGTTATTCTAGTAAAAGATTTTGAAATAGGAAAAACGCTGTACGAAATATATACGTTTGGAGAGCAAACAGTTGTCATGCCACTAGACCCAGCATATATGGAAATATTTGCATCTAAATCTCGAGCAAGAAAGCGCACTCGAACCGGACGTTATGCATCCATACCCTTAAGAGATCTTCTTCCCTTAATTCGTCAAGAACTGCAAAGAAAAACACGACATCCAGTAGATATTGCCATTAAAGATGAACATGAGTACCGGATAGCTGCTTACGTCCATCCAAAAGATATCAAGAGAGTCTTAGGTAGAAGGGGAAGAACCATTTCAAGAATTGAAGCTGAATTCGGTGTCAAAATCGATGTATATGATAAATCCAAAGTCGAGTATTCAGGGCTGTTACACGATATTCCTCAGAGTGATCGTGCCGTCAGCGACTTGACAATGATTCCAACTCAGGATCAACACAAAGAGAAAAATGCTTTGGAAGGACTCATTCTGCCCCATTATGTCCATGAAACTAAGAAACACGTGATCATTGAGTTAGATGCCAGTTCTGACCTCGTGAGCCATAAAGAGATTGAAATAATTCACGGCGATGAAACCTTAGCCATTGTCACTGTTGGGAGAAGGGGCTCTATAAAGATTAGAAAAAAGTTACCCTTGGCCTATGAGATTCTCTCTCTTTTAGAAAGAGGAGAACATCTTCGTTGGCGCGTTGTTTTCTGACAAAATCAAAAAAAATAATTTCAAAAGAAAAACAGATTAGATATGATCGAACCAAAGAAGTAACATTAATTTCCGGTTACATCAAGGCGACCAAACCTCAACAGTCCCGTCCTTGCATGCCATGAACGCACGATCATAAGGGAGAGACGCAAATATCCCACTTTCAATGACTCCAGGGATCTTTTTTATTTCTTTCTCCACTGTTAGAAGATCAAGAGAATCTCTCAAGATTTCCAAATCAACAATATAATTGCCATTATCAGTTACTACTGGACCAATCTTTCTTTGGTCTAGCATTCGTAGGGTCGCTTTTACCGGAAAAATATCTTCTAATAATCTTATCGTAGCTTGATGTCCAAAAGGTAATATTTCAACGGGAATGGTACATGAAGTCAATGAGCATTCGTTTATCAATTTAGACTCATCTACCATCACCCAAAATTCCCGAGAATGTAGACGAACGATTTTCTCACGGGTGAGTGCTCCACCGCCACCCTTTATTACCCATCCTGATTTTGAAATTTTGTCAGCGCCATCGATGGTAAGATCAATAGTACGCCCATCAGGTTCTCGAATGTTAGCACTAAAGCCCATATCTCTCAAAATTAACAATGTATCAACTGATGTTGGAATTAATTCAACGCTTTCCAGAAGTTTTTCTGGAACGAATGATAAGAAAGATCTTACTGTTGTGCCTGAACCAATACCCAACCTTTGTACCTGGTGGAACTCATGCTCCAGGTACCTTGTAACCTCGACAGCAACTCTTTTCTTCAAATCCATACCTCATCACACCAACTAAGTAAGTAAAACAAGATAGAAATCAAATCATCGAATGAGAAAGCTGATTGAAGAAGAACTGTAAAAAGGAAGAAAAGTGATAATGAATTTTAATCATTTCTTTCTCATAAGGAGAGGTATTCATCATATTTTTATTCTTCTTTAAAGACATCTTTCAGGCGTTGTAATTCTTTCATCATTTGTCCACGGAGTTCAGCAATGCTTGACGACTGGTGCACCTTAGGTATCTCTAATGATACACCTCCAGATTGTTGCCCAGAAGATGTTTCTAACAAGGAACTGGGCGGAGGAGGTGGAACAGATCCCGACCCAGGAGGCGGCGGAGGCGCTGGCGATGCCGGTGGACGACTCGATGCTGGAACACCAGGAGGCGGCGGTGACACTGGCGATGCCGGTGGACGACTCGACGCTGGAACACCTGGAGGCGGTGGAGGCGGAACAGATCCCGACCCAGGAGGCGGTGGAGACACTGGCGATGCCGGTGGACGACTCGATGCTGGAACACCTGGAGGCGGTGGAGACACTGGCGATGCCGGTGGACGACTCGAT
>JAJRXH010000395.1 GCA_024276395.1 archaeon | reverse complement strand
ACTTCTTCGATCACGCGGGCAAGACCCACTTCTTCGATCACGCGGGCAAGACCCACTTCTTCGATCACGCGACTGATGCCAAGAATCTCCACGGCGTTCTTGATGTCGGGTTCTAGGGTGACTTGAAAGGATTGACTCAATGCATTCACCTCCTTTGGGTATAACCAAAAAGCGATCTTCAAGTACTTTCGTAGGCGTGGATGTTTAAATAGTTGTTGGAGGGCCTCTTTTCCCCGTGGACGTGGTGCCATCAGCACTAAAGGTGCGGTATCCTCAGTGATGGTGATGTGCTCAAGATCAACAAGGACAAATCTCCATGGATTCGTGACAAGATAGACTCCCTCAAGAATCTGGGTGGGCGTAATCTTCGAATTCTTCCAATCTTCCAAAACCCGTGAGGCGTGATGCGACACGATGGCAATGCCTCCAAAGTGGTGCTGCCACTGGAACCACGAAAGTCCCTGTTGATCAGCATAATGTCCAAAATGGCCCGCCAATCGCTTGAAGACGCCATCTGTCACGACATCCATCGGACTTTTGAATTCAATGAACGTGATTTCCTTGAATTGGTGAATTAGAAAGGACAGTGGTCCAACATAAGCTTGCAAGGAATCAAGATCAAGTGTCTTCACGATCAAATCCACTCGCGGTGGAAATTTCCCTAATTCTGTTTCTGGATAGGTCTCGATTTCTAGTGTTTCTGTTCCCACGGTCACAATGATCAAGAATTTTAAGTAACGATCCCACCACGTTTGACCCGTCCTTTTTTTCTTTTCCCTCTTTTTTCTCAAAGACCCACGGTCGGTCTTGGATGATTCCTTGCGTCTTTCATTCTTTTGATAAGAATCAGTGCTGACATTTGAGTTGACCATGACTTACTTCCTCTTCTTCACGAACATCCTTTCTAATCCTCAAGTGAGAAAAAAGTGTTTTTGTTGATTCTCCAAGTAGAATGTGTCCTCCAAGAACAATTCTCCGAATATCTCTCTTATCATTCTTGAGTTATGGGAACGATGAGAAGTAAAACGTGGCTAATTGTCATTACCAGCGAATAGCTTGCAAGAGAATCCAAGGAGTTGACAATCAAGTGACGTCGTTTACGGTCTTGTCTGACATTCTCAAGTTTTCTTCGCTTGATTTCATATATACTACACAAGAAGATCAAGTAGGTAGAGATGATTGCAATGATATAGGGAAATCCCCCGAGAATTCTACCAGACAGTGGAACAAGGATAATTATGCCTTGGATGTCATATATCGGTGTCATTGTTGAATCTCTTTTTCTTGGTGATGAATCAGAAAAAGATCACAAAACTGTTGGAGTTGAATTCTCAAGTAGATAAATGATCTTTTCATGTTGAGAAAAATAAAAAAAAGAGAGAAACCACCCTTGGCTTTGGTTAATCCCACGAAAGTTCGTTTTTATCCTCGAATCTCGCGGAGAGAACGTTGTCCCACGAATGACGAGATGACAATGCCTGAAACGCGAGTACCGCCAACAAAATGACGTAACTGGAAAACCAGAAGATGAGAAAGAGAGGAGAGATCATTTAGTTTTCTTTTTTTTTGCGAAAAAGAAGGGCTGCCGTTGCTATAACTCCCAATCCAAAAAACACTGAAATTGGTGAAATGTCTACCTTTACTCCGGGTAATAATCCGCCTCCTTGGTCAAGCCTAAATTCATAGGTAATGACTGTTTTAATGGTACCTTCATCTAGACTTTTGATTTCTTGATTTGAGGAAATGAAGATTCGTTTTAGAGTTCCGCCCTTGGTATACTCGATTTCAATCTTACCCGTGAAAGTGTCGTATGGTTGAAATTCATGTTGGAGGGAATTACCACTGGTACGTGCATATACTTCCTGTTCAACAACACCGGAGAAATCATATTCCATCGTCCACTCGTGTGTTTCGTCAGTGAGTGCTTGTCGTGCTTCTTCTAGGCTTGATTTTCCCATTAACTTGAAGGAAACTGCATCTTTCCACAAATCACCTAAAGTATAATTAACAGGTTGCGGATATACTACATCGGTTGGAACAGGTCGTGTTTCTTTCCAGACATCAAGAAATTCTTTTTTTACGATTTTCCAGTCTGGATTAATGAGATAAGGTGTGCCTGATCCAAGTTCTATGTTGGTCATGGTCATAAAATAAATGAGAAGTAAGGGACCATTAGCTACGAGGTGTACTTGACCATTTTCGACTATGATTTTTACAATGAAATCGACGATTGCTGTTGCGAGATCACCTCCGACAATGGAAGCGTTGAACGAAATGTGTGCTTTCTTTTCCATTTTAAAAAGATCATTAGATGCATAAGTGACGATATAAGAGCTCTGGTCTTCGTTGACACCTGAGATGTTCACTTGAAAATTGCCAACGTTTTCTGATGATAATCTTGAGGTAATTTTTCCATCTGGACTAATTAATTCCTGCTCGTATTTATAAGTAAAATCATGCGTGAGGATATCTCCTTCTTTCCAATCGCGATCAATGGCGCCAGCACCTGATGTCCAAGTTCCATTAAGAAGAATGAGTAAAAGAATCATTAAAGTACCTATCTTCGTTGAAAACACCATTTTTTTATCAAGATGTGTTCTAAATCTCTTTTTTGTCATTTTCATCGGCGTTGCACCATCACTTACTGATTAATCCTAACTTTTCTTGATCTAAGACTAACGATGCTGGAGCATTTCCCATCAAGACAAGCTTGATTTGATGAATGCATCATAAAAATGCATTGTTGTCGGAGGAAGAGGGCAATTAACCGATCTCTTTCTTCCAATTGTTAATTATTTTGAGTAGAATGAAAGGAAACATTCAATCTTGGTTGCATTGAAGGGCAATCATTGGATACATTAAAGATGTTCGT
>JAJRXH010000394.1 GCA_024276395.1 archaeon | reverse complement strand
ATCCACATTGGTAGATCTCGGTAGAAAACCTCCTTATCTAAAATTTAGCGATGATGGGCGGGTTTTGAGTCTGGCACGCACCGTTCAAGCTTCCCTACCAGTTATTTTTGATCATCTTCCACTTGATATGAACAATGCAAGCATTGCCCTGAGCATTCGTGGAGCTGCGGAACACGTGAAAACTTTTTTCATCATGACTCCAGAGCATGCCGAACTTTTTGGTGTGTCCCCATCTCCATGGATGGTACCGCTCATTGCGATGAATGAGGTGAATCGTCATTCTAAATGGCTCAAATATGCAAGAATGATTGAAATGATGACTGATGATCCCCTTGATCTAAGCTCCGTGAGAGCGATTAATGACAAAGCGCCGGTCATTGCTCGAATGAGACTTACAAGAGATGTGGAGGCTCGAATACTTGAGCTCGTGGATGAGGGCGTTGATGGCATTCACCTTTTAGCTGATTATCATGGAAAGGAATTTTCCCAAAAAGATGCCCGCTTCATCAAGGATGCCCTTAATGATGTTCATTTGACCCTAGTTCGAGAGGGACATCGTGATGAGATCACGTTAATAGCTAGTGGAGGCATCATTTTAGCAGAACATGTCCCTAAAGCAATAATTATGGGTGCGGATGCTGTCGCCATTGATACTGCCATTTTAGTGGCCTTGCAGGTTCAGTTTCAAGGAGAATGTATTAGTCCAGAAACCGGTAGGATCATTCAAGAGACATTTAGTCATCGTTGGGGAACGCAGCGACTCATTAACTTGCTTGGTTCGTGGCATGATCAATTGATTGAAATCTTGAGTGCAATGGGACAAAGAGATGTTCGAAGACTCCGTGGTGATGTGGGAAGGGCACTTTTTCGTGATGAATTAGAAAAAGATGCTTTCGGTGAAATTGAGATCCAAGTTGATGATGAAATTTAGGTGATTTCCTCATGAATGTGGTTTCAGGTTCAGAAACTGTACCTCCAGATCACTTGATTAAAAAACATTCAAGCCTGATTAGGAATGGTTTAATTGAGCTTCCCACGTTAAAATATGGCATTCCGCTGGCAATGGGAAATTTTCGCTGGACAGCTGAGTTAATTTTGACCACTTATGAGCAAGCTAACACGGGCTTGCCTCCTACATCGGGATTAGAATATAAGGTGGGAGTTTCTGGCGGCGGATTTGATGTTCTTGATTTCAAGATGAAAAGTGAGCCATTGCCAGATGATGAATTAGAAAAGGCCATCGATCTTTCAATTTCGCTCAATAAACAAGGAATTGGGAGAAAAATTGACATTCCACTTCCCGTTTACGGTGGAGGTATGTCACTAGGTTCGGTGAGCTTGAATTTCATGTTGGCACGGGCCATTGCTGCACAGTATCTGAAAACATTTACCTCGACTGGAGAAGGTGGCTATCCAGAAGAGTTAGTTCCTTATAAAGATCATATCATCACTCAAGTTGCTACTGGATTGTTTGGGGTGCGTGAAGAAACCATTCAGCGAGCACCCGTTGTAGAATTCAAGTATGCACAAGGGGCTAAACCTGGGCTTGGAGGACACTTGTTGGCTGACAAGGTAACGGCTGCTGTTGCACGAATGAGAGAATCTGTACCTTTTACTAGCTTATACAGTCCTTCTCCATTTCATTCGGTTTATAGTGTTGAAGATCATAGAAAACACGTGGACTGGATCAAGACGGTAAATCCCAGGGCTTTAGTTTCGGTCAAAGTTTCAACACCTAAGGATGTAGATATGGTGGCGATAGGAATCTATTATGCAGGAGCTCACATCATTCATCTTGATGGAAGCTATGGTGGGACTGGAGCAGCACCAGAAATTTCCAAGAAGAACATTGCCATGCCCATTGAGTTTGCCATTCCAATAGTGCATAAATTTCTTGAATCTGAAGGGGTGCGAGACGAAATCGTGTTAATTGCTAGTGGTGGAATCCGTACAGCACATGATGTCGCCAAGGCTATTGCCCTAGGAGCAGATGGCTGCGTGATAGGAACTGCAGAGGCCATCGCGGTCGGTTGCACTCACTGTGGTAATTGTGAACGTGGGCGTGGTTGTCAAGTTGGTATTACCACCACGGATCCAGAGTTATCGGAATACATTCACCCAGAATGGGGGGCACGACGGATCATCAACTTGTACAGATCTTGGTGCATTCAATGGCGACGAATTTTGAGTGCCTTGGAACTTAAATCGATCCGAGAACTTCGTGGTCAGACTGATTTTCTCGTCTATAAGAAAAAAAGACGCAAACGTCTCAATTTTTAGATAACTGACTCACATTAGCATTAGAGATGTTGTTGGATGAAGAAAAATAAGGCTTATGATCTAGAAGGTGGGCACGCAATGTCGATTGTTGAAAAGATAATCAGATCTCGCAAGAGCATCGTTAAAGATCTTTTCATTACTGGTAAAATGGAAGAAGAAGGCGGATGTGGAGTTATAGGTCTTGCTAGTAATGTTCCGATTAAGGGTCGACATCTTGTAGTGGCGATTGATCAAATGATGAATCGTGGTAATGGAAAAGGTGCTGGAATTGCTGCAGTCGGCCTTAATCCTGAACAATTGAAAGTATCAAGGGACATCTTGGAGAATTGTTACCTCATTCAAGTAGCTTACTTGGATGAAAATGTTCGAGAAGAAGTGGAGCAGCGATTTCTCCGGAAGAATTTTGAAATTCATTATGAAGCCAAGGTCGATTCTCTTAAGGATCATCATCTTTTAAACTTGGAAGTCAAGCCTCCTACCGTATACAGATATTTTTGTCGCGTGAAGAAAGACGTGTTGGACCAATTCATCGTTGTTAATGGGCTCCAGGAGTTAGCCCGCGATGAAGCCGAAGACGAATTTGTATACCAGAATACTTACCAGCTGAACAAGACGTATTATTCATCATTAGGTGAGAAAAGAGCATTTGTCCTTTGTCATGGAAAGAACATGCTAGTATTCAAGTTAGTAGGGTTTGCAAGCGAGGTAATCAAATTTTATCGGCTGGAAGGTCTCGAAGCTCACGTTTGGATAGCCCATATCCGTTATCCTACAAAAGGGGTTGTTTGGCATCCAGGCGGTGCACATCCATTCATTGGATTGCACGAAGCCCTTGTTCATAATGGTGATTTTTCAAATTATCATGCTGTAAGTGAGTATCTAGTCCAACGAAACATTTATCCATTATTTTTAACAGATACAGAAGTTTCTGTTTACTTGTTCGACTTGTGGAGCCGAGTGTACAAGTACCCACTAGAATATGTCATTGAAGCAATGGCACCAACCACCGAAAGAGATTTTTTGATGCTTCCATTCGAGAAAAAAGTGGTATATCGAGAATTACAGCAAGCACACATCCATGGTTCGCCAGATGGTCCATGGTTTTTCATCATAGCTCGAAGTGTGCCAGCAGCTAGAGAGCATCAGCTTATCGGAATCACAGATACTTCAATGCTTAGACCTCAGGTATTTGCCT
>JAJRXH010000393.1 GCA_024276395.1 archaeon | reverse complement strand
TATGCTCTTTAAGGGGATTATTCCCATCCACGGTGATTTTGGTCTCGTTGCTATCAAAGAGCAGGGACTTCCCTCTGTGATGGCTTTGCAGCACTTTCTTCCGGGTACGCCTCTCACGATCATTGCTCAACTCTTTGGATTTTTCGCAATTGCGACATCTTTCATTGGCGTGACAATGGGACTCATCGATTTCTTTGCAGATGGCTTTAAAGTGAAGAATGAAGGACTCAATCGCTTCTTGATTACACTACTTATTTTCGTGCCCACAATTATTGTTGGATCAATTAATCCCAGGCTCTTTTTTATCGCTCTCAAATATGCCGGTGGTATTGGATGTGTCCTTCTCCTCGGCCTTATCCCCACACTCATGCTCTGGATGGGCCGCTATGTGAAGAAAACCATCCGCCATGCACCAGAAGTTGGTGGAGGAAGAGTTCTCTTCCTTGTCATCATTTTGTTTATGATCTTCGTTGTCGGCCTGACTCTAGCCTAAGTGGCGCTGTTAAAAGCATGCAATCACCGAGTTCTTTTTGATAAATTCGTCTTTTCAAAGCTCACAGAATTAATAGGGCAATAAAATCCGCAGGGACAGCCTCTCCTAAATGGAAGAGGGGAGGTGATATTGCTTCAGCGATAGCTTGCTTGTTAGAGAGAAATCTTTTTTGAAGTTCTAATATTAACTCGATCAACTGACTTTTCAGTTAGTCACTTGACACCTCATCCTCTCCACCAGACATCAGCTCCCCCTTCATTGGGTTGATCTAAACCATCTTTTTCATAGTAAACGCAATAAGCATAGGGAAGTTCTTTTCTCATCTCATCATTACTGATTCTTCTTACAGTATCATCATTAAAGAAATCCCAAGTTGTAGCGCTTCTTTTTACACCTGAGACATAATGACCAGAAATCCGCGTGTCACCACGGTGAATGAGGCAAGCCTTTAGAATATAAGCTTGTTCCCCATGCATGAGCCGGTTTGGAAAATTCACCTTACGGCCATTTTTTGTCTGATCATCATAAAAGCGAGTCACACTAAAGATCATTTGAGCAGGGGTACCGATATCGCGCTTCACACGAACTACCGTTGCTGACTCTGCTTCAGATGGAGGAAAAGGCCCTGTGTCTTGCCTAAAATTGTCAAACAGAATTTGAAAAGAAACCTCTCGTTTATCTGTTTCTGTCATAGCAATTTGATAAAAAGTGAGACCATAATGTGGATCATTTGTATGAGGGGCAACATCGCCTGAATAATATTTTGTTTCCTGAAATCTTTCTTTAAAGGGACTTCCTACAAACTCTGGAGCTGTCTCTAAAAGCATCAAGGCTTCTACGATATCTTCTTGATGAGAATGCTGGTCAGAAAACCCAAGCAGTTGTCGAATGCTTAGGTGATCTGCCGTAACTCCCGTCATGACTTGATCTCCTGCAACATTGTGCCTCACATCCTGAAGATAGCGCTTTGCATAATTTCTCACATGGACATCAAAATGCCTGGTTAAATGCATTCTTACGTGAGGAATATCAAACAAGAAATGAGAGAGGGCAATTAACCAACAGTTAGCCCCTACATTTTCTATGCCTAGTCCTGCTCCAGCTACCCGTGCGCTACCTGCATTCATCGGAATTTCATAGGGAACAAACACTGGATGCGTATCAGGGATCACTTCTCTTGCGATATCGTCGAGTATTTTCAATAATAAAGTCGTGTCTTCTTTATAACTCTTTCCAGCTGCCGTCCATCGATC
>JAJRXH010000392.1 GCA_024276395.1 archaeon | reverse complement strand
GGGTGGGATGTTGGAGCTGATCTTGGGTACGGGATTGTACCAGGCGGACATTCTACTGGGGATCGAGATCAACACCTCGACCCAGACCGTTGTGGTCGAAGCTACCGACGTGGACCCGGACACAGGCGTGATCGCTGAACGGTATTGATTCCACCAATCATTGATTTTTTCAAGTCTTTTTCGGTTTTTAGATGAAATGCTTGAGTCTTGAAGCCATTCCTTGGGACGTGGGATGAAGTCTCCCTCGATTGCCTGTTGGATGAGTTCTTGGTGTATCAGCTCCTCTAGGGTCTCCTTCAACATGCTTGGCGTGCTATTTTCCATGAAGATCAATTCAAGGTCTTGTAGTTGTGGAAAGGCCTCTTGAAGGGAAACAAGTAGCCAACAGAACCAAGCAACTCGTGAACTCATCGTGTTTCTGAAATGCGGTTGACTTTCAAGGACATTCAAGTCATGAAGGCAGAGAAATCGTATTTTACCAATCTTAGAGGCTGTTGTTGATGCATCACGTTCCCGTGGGTTATTTTCCCGAACAGTGCGTCTTTCATCTTCTTTCACCACGTCAATGATTGCCATCATTAGTTCCATGATGAGCTTGAACAGTTGATGAACCTCCCATGAGCCCATGTTGAACACGATGTAAGTGTCTTCAAGTGCATCGTATTCTTGAGCTAGATCTCGTAAAAAGAATCGGGGATGGCATCGATCCAACTTGTTACAACGAACGTTAAAGGTTACTGGAATCATCACGTCATCAATCTTGATGTTGTATTTTCCGTGGTGGACAGTCTCTAGAGGACCAGTTCCACCACAGATCGAAAAGAGAGGTGATGTGGGGGGAGGTGGCGGAGTCAAAGCTTGATGGAGTAGATAATTAAAATCCCTCGAAGAGAGGTCCATCACGTGAGCTTGCCATTCACAGCCTCTTGTCGATTTTTCAATCCAAGGGACCTTTCGTGTCAAGTAAATCATGAGTCTTGTCAAGTCTTTTTTTCGTCTCCCTCTTGTTGATTTAGTCATTTAAAGTCGCCTTTTCCCTCGATTTGCTTCCTACTTGTTATCAATGCTTCTTGGTCTTGTTTTTTTGCTTTTTTTCATCCGACAAGCTTGATGTTTGTTAAAGGGAAGGATGTCTGGTCATTCCCCTCATTCAAGGTGCTAGGAGTGATCTTCTCGTGCTTCTTTAAGAAGTCAGTGAAACAGGACAAAATTGACATCTTGATGGCCAGTGGGACGTTTTTTTCCAGGGATGAAGGCCTCTTTTATCTTAGCGATTGCTTCTAGATTACTCCTCATCAGTGCATTTAATCTGTGGTTGGAGTTTTTTCATCATTACTGCTGGAGCGTGTCATTTTTTCATTTTTTCCAAGATGATACGGATTAAGTTTTCAGTCTCTTGGTCGCTACTTAATGATGGTCATCATTTGCCATTCATGCGTTCTTCTTTCCTTGTTGGAAAGTTTTCAAGAGAGTTGTGGTGACTGAGCAATAACTTACCATTAGCCATATTGGAATCGAGCCATCAATGTTCATCATTCCCATGCTAAGAAAGAATCAACACGCTCTGAAGATGATCTTGATTGAATGGTCTGTTTTTTCTTTGGTTGACTTGTTTTCCAAGATTTCTTGATTGCATCTCAATGCTCTTTCGTCATTTGACATCTAAAATGAGTTTTTCGTCATCAAGCCCTCTTGAAAGAACGGGGGATTTCGGGGGGAAAGAGCGTTCTTTTAACATACTTACATAATCTTTTTCTTGAATTCAAGAGTTTTGATGACGTCTAAAAATCCTTGACTGCCCAAGATTAAGGTAGCTCAATTGTCCATCACGGATCTCCTTGCGAATGTGGTTTGATGACGGAGGATAAGTGGACTGTTTCAACAAGAAAGACCATTTCCCCATCGACGGTGAGATTGACAATTACGATTATGCTCCCTTAGCCAGCCCCATTCCGTACACCATTACGGAACCGACAATATTGCATCCCATTGACGGTGAAACCCTTTCTGGAATTGTTACCGTCACGTAGTCAGTCACATAAGGTGAAGAGGGCCATGTGGTCCAACATCAACTCTATTACTCGTCAAATGCCGGAAGCCCGTGGGTTTTCATTGCAGACCACATCTCCCGCACCACATTCGTATGGGATACAACCACTGTCAACAATGGCCACCTTTACATAATCAAGGTCATTGCACGCGATATGAACGCCAATAACACGATGTTAGACGTTTCTAACGACCTATTTTCCATTGTAAACAACAATGAACAATCATTGTCGTCCCTCCCACAGCCGCCACGAACCATCACCGTAAACACTCTAGAATTTCAATGGTTCTGCAGAATCAGCATCATGATCAGTTGTTTACTCTGGCTTGAGTAACCAAACATAGACAACCGTCTCACCTAAACGGAAAAAGAAGAGAAACTAGGCGTGACTAGTGGTAAGCCAACAATGACTGGTGTCCTCATTCCCGCAAGTAATCATCTCGAGTGGTCGAAACCTCGTGAGAGGCAATGTGGAAAGTATCTTCGCCCTAGGTGGTGAAACAAACGGAAAAAATGGAAGTAACCTTCTGTTAATGAAGTGAAGATATCTGGAGCGTGAAGAAGTTATGATATCCCATCCGTGGTTAAAAGGTGATGAGAAGAAGGAACCCAAAATGTTAAATAAAAAAATAATAATGCTGCCATTACAAAAAAAGAGAAATGCCATGATAAAGTTGCTTCGTCGGATGCGCACGCCCTTGCAAGTAAGACCACACGGAAACCGCGACCTTAGTCCGTTCCCATTCCGTAAGACTGTACTAGTCTTCCTCATGCTGCTGTTGGTGATGATGATGTCCATAACTGGCATCTTCCTTTCGAGCATCGCCGAGGGCCTGCAAGTTCACGACCCATTACGCGACGATCAATCTGGGACAGTAGTAATGTTGTCGTCATCAGACCGTTCCCTATCAAATCCAGTCCTCTTGCCACGATTACCTTCTGACAGCCTGTTTCTGAAGAATTGGAGGAGATCATCATCCCTGTCGTCGTCACCACTGCCATCCAAGGCACGACCACTTGCTTCAGCGTTACCAGCTAGTAGTCACGACGCCTCGTGGTACGTGGTCCATCGTCGACTTCAGCAGCAGCTCAATGCGGAGATGTCGCCGGCGCTGGCGGCGATGCGTCAGAAGACAAAAGACGCGCGTCGGATTACTCTCCAAGGCAGCGGTAATTACACGTCTCATTCGCCGATTTCAATCAATGGAGATGCTGATTTTAAAACACAAGCGCAGACAGAGGGTTGGCCAGGGAATGGCACGTTGACAGACCCGTACATCATAAGTCATCTCAATATTACTTTGAGTGGAGGTGGGACAGCATTTGAGGTTGCACATACCACCGTGTATTTCGTAGTTATCGATTCGTTATTTGACGGTGCAGGTCCAAATTACCCAGAACAGCCTATAACACTGACCAACGTGTCTCACGTTACCTTCAAAAATAACTACGTGGTGGATGCAGCTCAGGCAATACTACTACTCAACGTGTCTCATAGCACGTTCAAAAATAACTATGTAGTAAACACGTCAGACAATGCTTTTAATGTAAACAGCGGCGTGAATAACTGTTATTTTGTTAATAACACGTTTTTGAATGTGGGATATGCATATCACATAATGAATGGTAATTATGACAATGTAATTAGTGATAATAAGATTCTCTGGACGAGAGCTGAGAATATCCGGTTTGATTGGGGCGCATCATGGAACTATACCATCATAAATAACACGTTTTATGGTGGTAGCAGTAACATGGGGTTGGCGTTGGAGGATGATTCCCATGACATCATGATTGCCAATAATACCTTTTACAACACGTCAAACTGGGTTATTGGTGGCTATAATCACCGATTCATCAACAACCAGTTCGTTAATAGCACGTTAAGAATCGACTCTAGCAGTACAACAAGTGTCACAAATGTTATTGTTGCCAATAACACCTTTAAGCACGTTAAGCAAATAAATGCTGCTGTCCCACTTGATCTTTACTCGGTCTCTCATACCCTCATCGCCAACAACACGATAATGGATACTGAGATAAGTGCCCTTGGCGTTACAAATAGTTTTAATGTCACGGTTCGGAATAATTCTGTCAGTTTTATTGGCTCGTCCCCTTGGACATACGATGGATTTGCTTTAGGGTTTTCATCCCATATTACCATAGAACACAACACGCTATTCAATATTTCTCAGATGGGAATCGCTCTTTATGATACTTCAGATTTGGTGATCCAACATAATACGATCTTTAACGCCATCTCTGCCATTCACGTTGATGGCAGCTCCAACAACACCGTCATCCAAAGGAATGCCATTTTTGGAATGGACGGGCAGGCGATGGTGGTTGGTAGTGGTACTAACAATACCATCCAATTTAACATTATTTATGACTGTCGTCAAGATGGGATTGCCTTGGAAAGTTTAAGTTTTAGTCAAGTCCAATTTAACGAGATCTATTCTGTTAATGGCCCCGGAATTAGTTTTTTTGGTCAAGGTGAAGGATTGGTCATCCGAAATAACCACCTCGAAAAATTAACTGATGCGGGCATTAGGGGTTCTGAACACCATAATGTCACCATTAGCAATAACACGATTGTTAACGTCTCTTTTTACGGAATCATTTTTGAGGGTGGTGGGTCAAGAGGTATGATCGTTAATAACACGATCAGTAATGTTCGCGATGGGTGGGCATACGGTATTGAAATAAATAGTGTGACCTCCACCACCATTCGCGATAATGTCGTAACGAATGCTGACGGAGCAGGGATTAGCATTCCGGCAAGAGGCGATGTCGATGATATTGTAATCGAAAATAACTACATTTCCCAAGAACTTTCGAATGGGCGAGGCATTATCATTTACATAGGCGGGGAACCTTTTAATTTGGGTACTGTCGAAATTCGTGGCAATGTCATTAGTAAAACCAGTGGTGGTGGCATTGAACTGTCCCAAATACAAGACAGCCAAAGCTCCACTATTATTGTCAATAACACGATCACCCACTCAAAAATGCCGGGATCGGGATTTAACGAAGGATGGAGCGGTATCAATATTTGGGATTATTCGAATGTCGTTATTGCGAACAACACGCTTTCATTCAACAATCATCAAGGCATCAGTATTGGCGGTTCGGCAACAAATATTACGGTTGAGGATAACGTGATAAAGGGTAATATTGAGGCTGGTATCGGCTTTTGGGACTCGGCAAATACGGTGACGGTTACTCGGAATGTTATAGTTAATTCTAGCGGACCTGCAATCATCATCACTCAAGGTGATTCGTATATTACGATTTCTGAGAATGATATGATATCCAACGACGCTTCTACTGGGGCGCAAGCACGTGATGATGGTTCTAATAATGTCTTTGCCTACAACTACTGGTCGGATCATACCAACGTTGACAATGATGGGGACGGCATTGCAGATGAACCTTATGTCATATTTGGCAGTGCAGGAAACCAAGACCCCACTCCTCTAGCTCAACCCATCTATCTCCAAGTGCCACCACACCTCATAACAACACCG